>JASFTA010000063.1:0-7338 GCA_050114115.1 Desulfobacterales bacterium
AAATAATTTTGGAATCGCTTTTGATACCATATGATAAACCCTAAAGATCCGGAGTGAACATCATGCCCAATGTGGCTGTTTTTCCGATTGGCTATGTCAGCATCACCACCGGACTTTCAGCCCATGTCCTGCGGGCCTGGGAGCGACGTTATAAAGCGATAAAGCCTGGCCGGTCGGCCAGCGGGCGGCGTCTATATTCACAGGAGGATATAGACCGTCTGGCACTGCTCAAGCGGGCGGTCGCCAAGGGAAACAGCATTTCGCAGATTGCTGACCTGGACGATGCGACGCTCGCCGGTTTGGCCGGCCTTCCCCCCGGTCTGCATCTGCCGCAAGCGCTGGCAGCGGAACAATCCGGTGCTGCACCGGCATCCGGGATAGATGACATCATCGACACCTGTTTGCAGGCTGTGGCCGATCTGGATGATGCCAGCCTGTTTCAAGCATTGCAGAAGGCTGCGCTGAACCACAGCCGGCTAGCCATCATCGATGCGATCATCGTGCCTTTCTTGGCGCAAATCGGTACACGGTGGTCCAAGGGAAATTTACGCATCGTTCATGAGCATCTGGCCTCGAGCGCGGTGCACGCCTGCCTCAGCAATATGTTGGCCTGCCAGAAAGGTGCAGTTTCGCACAACCCGCGCATGCTGGTTGCAACCCCGGCGGGACAGCATTGTTTCCTGGGCGCGCTTTCAGTGGCCGTCACGGCCCAGGACCAGGGCTGGGAACCTGTTTTTTTGGGGCCGGACCTGCCGAGCGAAGAAATTGCCGCCGCCCAGCTGGCCCTCAATCCCCAGCTGATTGCCCTTAGCATCACCTGCCGGGCCAACGATGCCTTGATCGCAAATGAACTCCAACGCTTGTCGAATCTCCTCCAGGGTCAATGTCCCTTCATCGTGGGCGGTCTTGCCAGCAATGGTTACCGCCGCAGCATTGAAACGGCTGGCGGTGAATGCTGTCCCACCACCGACAGTCTAATCGAACGATTCGCGAAACCTATTTAGCCCTCCTTAATTTTTAAAATTTTTTTTATCATTTATTTTTAAATATTTAGTTATATCTATCTAAAGTATAACATGATGTAATGCAAGTCCGCCGCGGCCTTTCAGCCCTGGTGCTTTGGCCCGTCGTCAGCTTCCATGATACCAATCCGAATGCCGGACTTGCACGCTTGATTAATCCGCCATAGTTTCACGACTGGACGCCGGGGGACGCAGTTTTCTGACGACAACCATCCCCGCCAAGGATCCCTGAACCCAACCTCAAACATAACAGGAGGTCTTCGATGAGCCCGCGTGCCCAAGCATTAGCCGAAAAAATCCAGGCGTTTAATCGTGACTTTCTTGATTGCGTGCAAAATTGCAGCGATGCCGACTGGCAAAAAACCTGTCCGGCGGAAGATTGGCCGGTGGGGGTCGTTATTCGCCATGTTGCCGAGGGCCACTACGGCGTAAAGGCATTGGCCCAGATGATCATCAAAGGCGATCCCCTACCCGAACTTACCATGGAGGCCGTCATCAAAATGGGCAACGATCATGCCCGTGAGCATGCCGACTGCACACGCGAGGAAGTTAGGACGCTATTAGAGCAAAACGGTCGCGCGCTAATTGAATTTATCGCCAATCTGACCGAAGACGAGCTCGATTGCCAAGGCCAGATGGCCCTGCTGGGTGGTGACGTTTCCGCCCAGCAGATTCTGGAGATGCTCATTCTACACTCCGGCGGCGACCATTTGTCGAGTGTGCGGTCCACTCTTTCCGGCTGACGGCCTTACCCTTCCGCGCTCCCGCCATTTAGGTCGGCCCCCTTCGACCTGCTGGCTTCCTGCCTGGCGGCGGATGGATTCTCGGTTTCCGCCGCCACTTGCGCACCGACCTTGAACGGTATTCACGCCCTGACCATCCGCCGGAAAGTTTTTAAGAGTATAATCTCATTATTTTATTGACATCAACCACGATCCCTCTTTATTTTGGGCATATTCTCAAACATATTTAATCCGCAGGTCGACGCCTTTGTCCCGGCGGCGGCCGTTAGTCGCCTGCCGCGGGAAGCCTTCCACGACCTCACTGAAGGACTGGGGGTCCTGGCCCAGCTACCGCCGCGTCCCGGGGGCTGGGAAGCAGAACAGCTCCTGGCGCTGCTGGATAGGATTTCCCCAACGCCCGAAACCTAAAATCGCTTTTTCTCATATCCAACGGCAGCGCCTGTAGGCGGACAGGTGTCGGCCACTTACCGCGACGGGGTGTTTGGATCGCAAGCGCTTCAAGCGGAGGCGTTATGGCGGTGCAAAATCGGTCCGCCAGGCGCAAACCAGCGTCAGTCCCAAAAGCACGGCCATGGATAGAAATACAAGGCGGTAGGCATCCCCGCCCAAAACCGTCATGCGATCCAGGAAAAACCCACAAGCCAACGGCAAACCGGTCACCAAGGGCAGCGTCAATACGGGTGCCACGGCAAAATAGGGGGTCGCATCCGCCAGACCAGAAAGTTTTTTAACCGCCGGGGCGAAGACGATCATGCGGGTCCCGCGGGATGCGCCCAACAGGAAACTGGCCAGGTAGAAACTTGTCGGCGCGATCCAGATCGCCAGCAGTAAAACCGCCGTGATAGCACCGATTTTGGAGACCATCGTTTTTTGCTTTAGACTTAGCCAGCCCAGCGTTCCCAGGACGATATTGGAAAAAATCGCGCCAGCATAAATCAATCCCACGAAAACACCAGCGGCTACGGCCGGGGGAATTCCGCCGAAATCAGTGGCATAGGCGGCGTAGAACGATATTACCGTCACCACGATGGGCAGTTCCAGATCGCTTCCCAGAAAGATCAAAAAATTGCGATTGTGGCCCATATGACTGATCGTGCTGCGCACGAAAACAGCAAAAGGCGGCCGGCGCCCTTGGGGGTGCGCCGATGCCTCGGCGGTTTCGCGCGTGAAGCGAAAACAAAGCGAGCCCAAGACAAACAGCCCCCCCACGGCCAGAAAAACGACGGCGGAGGCTTTTAAATCGAAGGCATAGCGCGCCACCACTTTAAGAATCACCAGACTGCTGATGAGTTTGGCCGTATTCTGGGCGATCATCATGGTGGCCAGACCGGGAATCGATTTTTCTTCCGAAAAAATCTTGACCAGATAATTCAACCACACGGGTAGGGTCATGCCCACGCAGATTGAAAAAACAGCATAGCAACCAAAAAACACCACGAGAACATGCGGGCCGGGCTCCATGCCGGTCAGGAGTAAGCCGAACAGGAGCAGCGACATGCCGGATATCAAATGCAATACAATCACGGACCGGCGTTTGAAGACCAGTCCATCGGTCAGATAACTCGCCAGCAGTGCGAAAATGGAGATCCCGATGAAAAAAAAGACCGGAATCATCCCCAGAGCCAGTCCGGAACCCCCCAGACTTTTGACGAACAGTTGCAGAAAAGTGGACTCGACCACCACCGGCAGCCCCAGCCCCCACACGAACTCGGCGGCGGAAATCCCGAACACGTTCTGCCGGTAGTAATGATCGAGGCGTGATGCGGTCATGTTCACGTTTCCATGGTCGGATGAGAAGACGACGGTCGAAACACCGCCAGCGGCGGCTGCAGGATGGCCGCTTTCTAATGAGATTGACCCAGCCTGTCAACGTTCCATTCGCACTCACGCCCGGTCCTGGCGTGGCAGCGGCTTGTGACCGGCAAGCCGCAACGGCCAGCGCCTCCGGCAATGCCACTTGACGCTTTCCGGGATGATGCATTAACTTGACGAATTATGATGCGCCGTGGATTGAAGCGGCCTGATTGCAACTCAATACCCCGCAGGAGGAACAGATGGACAAATGGGAATGCCCGTGCGGCTACATCTACGATCCGATCGAAGGCGACATCGAAAACAATATTCCGTCCGAAACGCCGTTTGAAGCACTTCCCGATGAGTGGGTCTGTCCGCTATGCGGGGCCGAAAAAGAATATTTTGAAAAACTGGATTAACCTCTTCCCCCCTCAAGTTTCGAATGGGATCAGGATGTCTGATTCGCGCCTGAAATCAAAATTCGCACGCGTTTGCCGGGCGGACGCGTGTGACCCGACCCCGACGGCGCGTCCACCGGGACGCCCGCAACCCGACGCGGCGGCATGATCGAGTGGTTGATCATCGGCGGCGGGATTCATGGGACCTATCTGGCCAACTTGCTGGTCCACCTGCCGGGGTTAGGGCATGACCAGGTTCGCATTCTGGACCCGCATGAAACCCTCCTGAGCGTCTGGCAACGCAATACGGCCAACTGTGGCATGGCCTATCTGCGTTCCCCCGCCACCCATAACATCGACCGCCCGATTTTTTCGCTTTACCGCTTTGCCAAAACCCCCCAGGGACGCCCCCATGCCGCTTTCATTCCGCCATACAACCGCCCCTCCCGGAAATTGTTCCAGCGTCACGCGCAACAAGTGATATCAGCCAACCGTCTGGACCGCCTCCACATCCGCGCCCGCGCGCATTCGCTTGCCAGGGATGGGCGCACCCTGATCGCCGCAACCAGCGGTCCCACGCTGCGCGCGCGGCGTATCCTTCTGGCCCTCGGTATGGGCGAACAGCCCTGCTGGCCGTCCTGGGCAAATCGCCTGAAACGCCGCGGGGCCCGCATTGGTCATATCTTCGATCCCGACTTCAACCGCCGGGACTGGTGCCATGCCGAGCGGACCGTGGTACTGGGCGGCGGTATCACGGCCGTCCAGACGGCGCTCAAGCTCAGCGAAGAGTCGGCCGGCCACGTCCACCTCCTGTCGCGCCACGCCCTGCGCGAGAGTCAGTTTGACTTCAATCCCTGCTGGATCGGCCCCAAATGCCTGCGGGCTTTTTATCGCGCCGACTATGATCAACGGCGAACGACCATCGACCAAGCCCGCATCCCCGGTAGCCTGCCGATCGAAGTCCTTCAGGCATGGCGGCGGGCAAGCCAAAATTCCCGTCTACACTTTAAGGAAAGCGAATGCCAAGGGGCCGTCGCAACCGGTGGCGGCCTGCGGCTGGACACCACCGACGGGCCGATCGAAGCCGATCAGATCATTTTGGCCACGGGGTTCCATAACCGGCGGCCAGGCGGCGCTTTCATCGATCGGTTGATCCAGGACTTCGATCTCCAATGCAACCCCTGCGGCTACCCCATTGTGGACAACGATTTGCGCTGGGCGGAGAACATCTATGCCACCGGCCCGCTGGCCGAATTGCAACTGGGTCCCTGTGCGCGCAACATCGTCGGGGCGCGCAACGCCGGACGCCATCTGCTGCATGGATTGGGCTTCGACCGCCTCACGCACGCGGGCCAATGACCTCCGGGGCAACACTTCTGATGCTACGCTTCGGATGATCCCCCGCGATCCGCCGACATTGCCGGGCGGCCCCTTGGCCGTCCGAGCCCCCCTATCGGTCAAAACGCGGTGTGGTTTCCGCGTCCCGGGCCATCCACGCCGTGGGCACCGCCGCCGCCCATCCCAGGGTCAGGATCATCTCGCGGAAAAGACCCTCCAGCGGGGCGATCAGTTTAAGGGGGGTGCGTGTACCCGGCAACGGTAGCGTCAGTTCGGTGGCCGCCAACAAAAGGCGCCCACAGTTCCAGTGCTCCTTGAAACTGCGGTTATGCTTGTTGTCCCCATATTGACGGTCACCAATGACGGGATGGGCCAGATGGCACAGGTGGCGACGGATCTGGTGCATGCGGCCGGTGCGGGGTTCGACGCACACCAGTGAATAGCGACTGGTAGCGTAAGGGCCAACGGCAATGGGCAGTTCCACCGTGTCCAGACGGACATAATGGGTCACGGCGGCTTGCCGGCGGGCACCCGTTCCGCGATCGCGGGGATCTTTGGTGAGGGGATGGTCGACGCGACCCCGCTCGGCGACATAACCCCGAACCACCGCCAGATAGGCTTTGCGCACCTCCTGGCGGGCAAATGACCGGGCCAGCGACCGGGCCGCCCCCCTTGTGAGCGCGAACACCAGCACGCCCGACGTGGCCCGATCGAGCCGATGCACCGGAAAAAGCCGCCGGCCGATCTGATCACGCAACCGCTGCAGCACGAATTCTTCGCGGCGGGAGTCGTAAACGCCCCGGTGCACCTTGATCCCGGAAGGTTTATGGATGGCGACCAGCACGTCATTTTGAAAGAGGATGGTGAACATGTTACCGATTGCCGTCTGATGGGATCGTTGGCCGTTGATACCGACCGCGCGGCCGACTGTCAAGATTGCCAGAACCGGATTAGGCTGTCGTCTGATCGCCCCCTATGATTCGGCGCCAACAAAGCTGTTGAACCGACGGTCATCCTCGCCGGCTCGCCCGGCCGCGGCGTGGCGTCTTGTAATCCTTGGCGGGGTGGTATATGAGACGGGCTTTAATTCGATGGCCCTGCGGCGACAACGGGGTCCGATAAAGGATTGACACCATGATAACGCTTCTGGATTACGGTGCGGGCAACGTGCGCAGTGTCATCAATGCCATCGAGAGCCTGGGTGAAACCGTGCGGATCGTGGCCACGGCCGAAGACATCCTGACCGCCGAAAAGCTGGTGTTTCCCGGTGTCGGGGCCTTCGGCAACATGATGACCATCCTGAACCGCAAGGCCTATGCGGCCCCCCTCAAAGCCTACCTGGCGGCGGGAAGACCATTTCTGGGCATCTGTCTGGGTCTGCATGCCCTTTTCGAAGGCAGCGAAGAGGCTTTCGCGGTGGAGGGACTGGGCGTTCTAAAAGGCACGGTCAAACGCTTTGACATCGATCGTGCCGTGCCGCATATCGGCTGGAATGGCATTAGCATCCGGCAACCATCCAAACTCTTCCAGGGTCTGCAGGGCGACGAGAAATTCTATTTCGTGCATTCCTACCACGTCGTTCCCGAAAATCCGGAGGTGGTGCTGACAACGACGGATTACGGCGCCCCTTTTGTGAGTGCCATCCAAAAAGGCCCGATCGTGGCAACCCAGTTTCATCCGGAGAAAAGCGGCCGCAGCGGATTGAAGCTCCTGGGAAATTTCATCGCCGGCGATGCGGTGGCCCAACGCCCCGCAATCCAGCTCGATCGCACCCGCCTGGCCAAACGTATCATTGCCTGCCTGGACGTGCGCGCCAACGACCGGGGTGATCTCGTCGTCACCAAGGGCGACCAATACGATGTGCGTGAAAAAGGCGAGGTGCGCAATCTGGGCAAGCCGGTCGAACTGGCCCGACGCTACTACGACGAAGGCGCCGATGAAATCACCTTCCTCAATATCACCGGCTTCAGGGATTTCCCCCTGGAAGACATGCCGATGCTCGAGGTCCTCCGGCAGACGTCCCGCAAGGTTTTTGTACCGTTG
>JASFTA010000064.1:0-7304 GCA_050114115.1 Desulfobacterales bacterium
AGATCGGATTCGATATCCATATCCGCGGCCAGCATTTCAACCGGGTAGCCCGTCAACTCGCTGACCACAGCCATGACCACCGTTTCAATGCCATCTGCGGGGGCGCGCGACGTCGACGGCTTTGGCGTCGAAGGTGAAGATGCCGGAGAAAGGGAGGCACTGGCAGCCAGCTTGGCGGCAATTTCGCCCAGGGTTTTAAGTTCCGCCATTTCATCGGGGGGTACCGCCGGAAGATCCGCGAGGCGTTCCTCCAGGGCCGCAAGGATTTCCACGCGCTTGATGGAATCGATCCCCAGGTCGGATTCCAGATCCATTTCGAGGGCCAGCATATCGGTTGGGTAGCCGGTCAGTTCACTTACCACCGTCAGCAGGGTTTTTTGGGTGCCGTCGTCAGGTGTGCCGGCTGTGGGCGGTATCGCGGCTTCCGGGGAGGCCGTGGCCTTTGGGGCGCTATTTGAAGCGCCCTCCAGGAATTCGGCGACCTCTCCCAGGGTGCGCAGCGCGGCCATGGCTTCGGGGGTGACGCCAGGCAGGGCGGGCATCCGCTCCTCCAGGGTCGCAAGGATTTCCACGCGTTTGATGGAATCGATGCCCAGGTCCGTTTCCAGGTCCATGGCCATACCCAGCATCTCATCAGGGTAACCGGTCAATTCGCTTATGACCTGGCGCAGGATCTGTCCGGCGTTGTGCACCGACGGTGGCTCGCCGGTATCAGGGCGGGGCGTGTCCACCGCAGATTCGGTGACGGCCTTATCCGCTGCAGCGGCTGGCGGGGTGATCTCCGGCAAAGGCGTGCGGGGAGGCACCGCTGTTTGTTCTTCGGTCAGGGGAGAGGACCGGGGAATCTCCGGCTGCGCTGCGGCGGGAAACACAGCGCCGTTACGGGTGGGGTTCGGCTTCGGGGCCATTCCGCTGCCTAAAGCCGTCTCGGCGAACTGGCGCGTGCTGGCCATCATCTCCTGAAGTGCGCGGCTGGCCTGCTGCTGGGTCTCAAGGAATTTATGATGGGCGGCGGTGGTTTGCTCCTGGAGTGACTGCAGGGACATCAACCCCTGTTGCACGAGGTTGAAGGCCTCCTGGATCTGGGGATCGCGGGGCAGCGGGACGTCAGGCACGGGAGATGATGCCGCTGGCGTTGAAGGATTCGTTTCGGCCTGGTCAGGAAAAGGCTTGCCGGCCGGGACCGCGACCGGCCGTGGTGGCGGCGGCCCGTCCGCTGTATTTATTGCGCTGATGGCGGCCGACGGTCGATTGGCAGGGGCGCTCGCGGCCAGAGGTTTATCGGCGGCGGCCGCTTTGGCGGCTTTTCGGGTTTTGGTGCGTTGCGCATTGGCACCGGATATGGGAATTTTCATCTTGGGGCGCCGTGGATTGCCGTTGCGGCCCTCCCATTGCGTCAACTTAACCGGAAGCCCCAGCGCTGCCAGCTTGCTTAGCGTCACGGCCAGATCCGCAATGCCGAATTGACGTCCGCTGCCGGCATCGGTGGCCAAGGCATGAATGCTGTGACCCTTGAGGATCTGGCGTACCAGCCCGGTCAGGACCGTTTTGGGCCCCACCTCGATAAAAACGCGCACGCCGGCCTCGTATAGATTGTTGATTTCGGTGACAAAATTGACCGGATTGAGCAGGTGATCCCCGAGAATGCTTTTTATGGTGCCCGGATCGTCCGGATAGGGCTGGCCGGTGGTATTGGCATAGACCCGCACGTTACCGGGCTGAAAATCGACTTCTTGCAGGGCGGCCGCAAAGGGTGCCTGGGCTTCCTCCATCAGGGAACTGTGGAAGGCCGCCGATACCGGCAGCCTGATCGTCCGAAACTTATGCGCCTTGCAGACGGCCTCGGCTTTTTCGACGTTCGCCACGGCCCCTGAAAGAACCCCCTGATTGGGGCTGTTGCGGTTGGCCAGGACAACATCCAGATTTTTGTCCGCGAGCAGTTTCTCCAGCTTGTCGAGCGGCGCCTTGACGGCCGTCATCGTCCCGCGGGAGGTATCTTCGGGCCCGTCGCTGGCGGCCATCAGCTTGCCGCGCAGAACGGAGAGGTCGAAAAGGGTCTTCTCGTCGATCCATCCGGCGCTGGCAAACGCCGTCAATTCACCATAACTGTGGCCGCAGGTGAATTCGGGGACCACCCCAAAGCGACGCAGAACCTTGTCCATGGCGATACTGACGGCCCCGATGGCCGGCTGGGCCACGGCCGTATTGCGCAGCGCCGTTTCCAGGGTCTCGCGCTGCTCGTCTGATACGCGCGGGTAGATGTGGTCCGTAAGGGCGGATGAATCCCGGTAATGCCTGTTGGCCATTTCCAGTGTGGCCAGTGCTTCCGGAAACCAGGCCACCCAGTCGCGCCCCATTTGCAGGTATTGGCTGCCCTGGCCCGGAAACAAGAAGGCCACCGGCCCGGGCGCCGGGCCCTGGCCAAAAAAGCTGGCCCGGCCAAACCAGAAGGCCTGATCGGGATTCTGGTCAAGCCCTTTGCGAGCCTCCTCCAGAACCGTATCGCAATTCCAGGCCGGCCCTTGATCACCCTCCTCACGTTGCAGGATCATCAGCAGACGAAAAGGTTGCTGGGCATCAAAGGTGCGCCGCAATTCAGCGGCCCGAAAGGGCAGTGTGTCCGATGTTTTTTCTTCTAGCAGGGATGGACTCACTTTTTCGAAGCTGCGGACGAGATCGTCGTAGGAGGCGGCGCTCAGGGCAATGATTTCGATGGAACCATCCCAAGCGGCCCCAGTCTTTTCAGCTTGATACTCCTCCAAGACCACGTGGAAATTACTGCCGCCGAACCCAAAGGCACTGACGCCTGCCCGGCGAGGTTGTTCGTCCTTGCGAAACCAGGGGCGTGAGGCGTTGTTGAGATAAAATGGGCTGTCCTCCAAACCCATCTCGGGATCGGGTCGATCGGCTTTGAGGGTCGGTGGCAGAATCTTGTGATGCAGGGCCAGGACGGCCTTGATGATACCGGCCGATCCCGCCGCCGCTTTGGTATGGCCGATCATGGATTTTACGGAGCCCAGGGCGCAATGCTCTTTTTTATCATCTTCGGCGAAAAGCATTTTGAGGGCCTGAACTTCGATTTTATCCCCGACGCGCGTGCCTGTGCCGTGGGCTTCGATCAAGTCGACGGAGCGCGGCGAAACGGCGGCGGCCTCGTAGGCCTCGCGCAGGGCCTTGAGTTGACCCTCGGCCCGCGGCGCATAGATGCTCTGGGATTTACCGTCGCTGCTCGAACCGATTCCTTTGATGATGGACAAGATGTGGTCACCATCCTGTACGGCATCCTCGAGGCGTTTGAGAATGAGGATGCCCACGCCTTCGCCCAGCACCGTACCGTCGGCGTTCTGGGAAAAGGGGCGGGCATCACCGCTCGGCGACAGGATCTGGGTGCGGGCAAAGCACATGTGCATGAAAATGTCGTTCAGGGTATCCACGCCTCCGGTCACGACCATGCGGCTGCGGTCCGTGTAAAGTTCCAACAAGGCCAGATTGATCGCGCTCATCGAACTGGCGCAGGCCGCGTCGACAACACAATTGGTGCCGTTGAGGTCCAAACGGTTGCAGATACGCCCGGCAACAACATTGCCCAAAAGCCCCGGAAAAGAGTTTTCCTGCCACTCGACATACTCGTCCTCAAGCGATGTCATGACCTGACGGGCTTTTTCCGGATCGACCCGGGCATTTTCGAGGGCCCGCTTCCATTTGGGCCAGCTCAGTCGCGAGCTCAGGGGGATGACCAACTCCTGGGTGCCGGTCACCCCCAGGATAACGCTTGTGCGATCACGATCGAATTCGGTCTCGCTGCCGTATCCGGCTGTTTCCAGCGCCATCTTGGCCGCCATTAGGCCAATCAGTTGCGAGGTGTCGGTCGACTCCAGATTCGAGGGCGGGATGCCAAATTCCGTGGGATCAAATTGGATCGGCGATAAAAAGCCGCCGCGATGGCAGTAAACATGGTCTTTACGGCTGGGGTCTTCGTCAAAATAATCGTTCGGGGACCAGTGTGAGGCCGGAACATCCGTTATGGCGTCCTTGCCGTGATAGAGCAGGTGCCAGTAGGCGGCGGTGCCGGTCGCGCGTGGAAAAAAACATCCCAGGCCGATAATGGCCACCGGTGTGGCCGGATTCGTATCGTTGCTCATTGTTCTTTCGCATCACAATTTAAAGGTATTGGTTGAATTCGAATCTTTTCCTATAATACGTAAAGCCCCTATTTGCAAGAGCTTGAACCACAAATACAGGTTGACATATTGGATATACAACTATACAGATAGCTTTATGATACGCTTTTATTCCAGCCGTGATCTTTCCCGCAAACTCCGCATCCCTTTGAATCGCTGGAAACGCTGGGCCCGGGAATTCTTGCCACCTGATCCGCTGGGCGGCCTTCAGTCCGGGTATGCCCGGCAATTCAGCACGCGCGAGGCATTTAGCGTTTATCTGGGAGGATTTTTGGTGGCGGGTCTTGGATTTTCGATTCCGCAGGCACGTCAGATCATCCGTGATCTCAGTGGTTGGATGAAGAAAAGCGGTCTAGACGCTGCTTTGATGGGCCGCGGCAGTGATGGCCACGACAACGGTCATGATAGCCGGCGTTATGAAGTTCAAATTCTGGGTCGATCGGTGGCCGCGGGCAGCGGTCATGGGAAATTGGCTTATCGCATCAGGGCGATCGACCCGCCGCGGATGGTAACGGGCGCGCGTTCGAACCAATGGGTCGAAACCTATACCGAGACCACGCTCAAGTCGCCGCCGGCTTCGACGGATGGCAGCTATCCGCCGTTGCGCTGCCTTCTGGACATCTCCGCACTCACCGATCGATTCATCCGCTTGATGACGTCGCCCTGATATTTTTTTAGGATCGTTCTGTAACCTTGAGCTGGTCGACGCCATTATCTGTAAGGTTGAATAGCCACCTATACAAGTAGTCGCCCGTCAGCCGGATGTTTGGATGTAGGTTTGAATCTTGTGGACGGGCAGGGGCGTGAATTTCTCAATGCCTGCCGGAAGGGCCGCGCCCTGCTGACGAAGCATGCGCGCGCGTGCAATGACGGCAGCACCCAGCAGCAGATTGAGGGCCACGCTGACGCATTCGCGGTTGGCCGGCTTTTCCAGAAACGAACCCCGGGTCCATTGATTGAAGGCGCCGATGGCCGGGCCGCACCATATTTGAAAATCCATCTGGCGGGAGGCCTCCCCGCTATTGGCCCATTTTGATGATTTCCCTAGATAGGCCCGAAAGACGAGGGCCATTTTGTGGCGCGGATCCTTCTCGGCTTTTGTAATCTGACGGGGGTCGCGTTCGGCAAAAAAATCTCGGGTCTGTCGCCACTCTTCTTCAAACGCACAGCGGAAGTAATCCCTTTCGAGCAGTTCACGATCAGCCGCCGGAATCTGCTCCCAGGAAGCGTACTGCCGGAAATATTCGTAAAGTTTCCGGGCGCGCAGCGCGAACATCGTGCCCCGCTTCAGCACCTGCACCTTGACCCCCATTTCGAACATGTCGGCAGCGGGCGCCATGGTGACATCCGCCTGCTGGGCCTCTGCCAGCATTTGGCGCACCTGTTCGGATGTACCTGCCTCGATACAGGCCTGATTGACCGTTCCGGTGAGAATATAGTCGGCCCCCAGGGCGAAAGCGGCCGCCGCCGCTTCGGGCGTGGCGATGCCGCCGCCCAGGCCGACACTGATCGGTTCGGCATAATTGAAACGCGCGGCAATTTCATCCCTGAGGTTCATCATGGTGGGCAGCAGGGTCAAAGCTTGGCGATTGTCGGTGTGGCCGCCGGAATCCGCCTCGGCGGTCAGGTCGGAAGCCACCGGTACCGATCGGGCTAGAACTGCCTCGGCTTCGCTGATCGCTCCATTTTGAACCAGCCGGGCCAAAATTTTTTCAGGTGGGGGGGCAAAAAACTGTCGCGCCACTTCGACGCGGGATACCTTGGCCACCACTCGATTGGGGCAGATGATCCGCCCATGGGGGTCGCGGTGAATGCCGTGCAGACGATAACGGATCAACGGCAGGGTAATCCGCAGATAGGCTGCGGCGCTGATATTGCGGATCCCGCGGCGCAGGTACAAGTCCACCGTGGCGGCTTCCAGATCGGGCTCGTGGGGGCTGTGAATGAGATTGAACCCCAGGGGGCCGTCCGGCAGCAGCGCCTGCAGGCGATCGATCGCGGTTTCGATCCGATCCGGTGTCAAGCCGGCGGCGCCGAAAAAACCGATCATGCCGGCCTTGCCGGCAGCGGCCACCATTTCAACGGAAGCAATGCCGTTGGCCATGGCGCCCATGACATAGGCATAGCGAAGCCCGAAAGACCGACGGAAATGCGCACTGCCCAGCGTTTCGGGCAACAACGGCGGCGCCCAGGCCACCAGGGGCCAGCTTTGGCCAGGATTGTCGGCATCATCGGTGTCACGCGTGGCCACGATCGCTTTTCCGCTGCTGGTAACGGCAAATTGCCCCTGCTGCCGGATGATAAACAATGGGGCCGCAACCTGGAGAAGGGCTGCTTCCAGGGCATAGCGGCCTTCTTGGGGGCTTTCGTCGCTGGTGGGCATCCAGCGGCCGAGCGATCTGAAAACGTCAGGGGTGGCAGCTTGCATCGGGCGTTTTTCCATGCTTGCGATTGATTAAGGTGGCGCAACTTAGTGGAAAAAGGTTCGCGGTGTCAAGGATTCCCGTTTTTAACCGCGGGGATGGTAGCGGCGGTGGACGGCTTTGAGGCGATCGGCGGTGACATGGGTGTAGATCTGGGTGGTGGCAATGTCCGCGTGACCCAGCATAATTTGTACGGCGCGCAAATCAGCCCCGCCTTCCAGGAGATGGCTGGCAAAGGAATGACGAATGGTGTGAGGGCTGATGTTATGGGTAATGCGGGATTTTAAGGCGTATTTCTTAATCAACTTCCAGAAGCCCTGCCGTGTCATGGGACGGCCCTGGCGGGCAATGAATAAAAAAGGACTCACATCGTTTTTGAGCAGCCGCGGACGGCCGTTGGCAATGTAGTCCCTCAGCACCTTCTGGGCCTGGGTGCCGATCGGAACCACGCGTTCCTTGGCACCTTTGCCAACCACCCGCACGAATCCGGCTTCCAGGCTCAGATATTTAAGGTGCAGCGATACGAGCTCGCTGACCCGCAGTCCGGCGGCATAGAGCAGTTCGAGCATGGCGGCGTCACGCTGCCCCTGGGGACGCCGGGTGTCCGGGGCCTCCACGAGACGCTGAATGTCGCTGAAGGGAATGACGACCGGCAGATGCAGGCCGGATTTGGGAAGGTTGATCAAGCGCGTGGGATCGT
>JASFTA010000065.1:0-7301 GCA_050114115.1 Desulfobacterales bacterium
CATACGATCTTTGATTGACATTCCTGATAACCATAGAAATCCCACCGCGAGTTGATCTTTGTAATCCAAAACACATTTGTTTACTAGGGTAATTCCTTAAACTCAACTGGCAACGTTAAATTAGCACCGAATTTTTAGGGGGTTGAAACTATTATTTCGCTGTTCGTGACAGTTGCGGAAACATATGGTAGAAACCTTGAAACACCAAAGCATAGATCGCGACCGCATTCTTCCAATTGCAACGCACCGGCATCAATGCCCGAAGATCGGAAATAGGAGGAAGGCCAATGACGGAGTATGAAATTATTGCAGATCCGCAGGACTATGGCATCGAAGCGATGGTGGAAGGGTTGGGCGGGAACACAATCGATTTTCCATCCGACGAGCGGCAGAAATGGGCGGTTGAAGTGGGCACCTTTGCGGAAAGGCTCCTGGCCCTCAGCGACAAGGCCAAGGGGTTGCAGGAGTGGTTGGCCGGGACGCATGCCATCAAGGCCACGCCAGCCAGTCTCAGGACGCTGAAAATCCAATTCTTCAAGCTCAACGACGCCCTTGAAAACTCGCTGGAACTCGTCAAAAAGCTGGAAGCCGATATCGTTCCGGCCATCAAACAGACCAACTAAACCTTCCGCATTCCGCGATCAGCGTTGAATCGCAATCCCAATCGCTCCGGGTGGACCAGGGGAGTCGTCCCTGGTTCATCCAGAAATCCGTAGAACGGTCCAAGCGCGTCGCAGCCAATTTATGCCGATCGGCCGTTGCGGGTTGTGATGACAAACGCTGGCGGTTTCTCCATGTGGCGCTTGACCGTGCACATGCCCGCTGCACGGCTGACGGCGCGCTCGTATTTGGCGGGGAAGCCGTCCGGCAGCTCGATTGTGATCGCGATGGACGCCACCCGGTGGGACAGGTCGTTCCAGTCGTTGGTCATCTTGAGCACAATCCCCTCGGTAGGCAGTCCTCTTTCCCGACAGAAAGCGGTCACATAGCAGCCGGCGCATGTTGCCAGTGACGCCAGGAAGAGATCGAAGGGTGACGGCGCGGTGTTGGTGCCGCCGTCCGCCAGGGGCTGATCGGTGGCAATCTTGAATTCGTTGAAGCGGGCCTCCATCACCTGGCCGCCCGGGGACTGAACGGTTATTTCCATTGGCATTTGCTCCTTGGCGTTGGGAAATGGCCTGCTCATAGACAAAAATCATGCGGGGGTCAAGTCGATGGGCAGGCGGCGGGCCGCCGGTTCCCGCTGCCCGCCACGGAACTTGATCCAGATGTTTTCGTGCTTAAGATTTTTAAGGTGTGGAGACGGAATCGCCATAGCGTTTGAGAATGACAAAGGAGGCCTAATGGATTTCAGTACCGATGTCTTCAACGTTTTCGACCATGACCAAAACTTCAGGGAGGTCATGAAAAGGCTGCTTGAAGCCTCTATCGCCGAGTCGTTCAATGGTGTTCTCATCACCGAGAGCGGACCGGGCTACCCGATTGTCTATGCCAACGCCGCTTTCAGCGAAATGACCGGTTATGCCCCGGATGAAGTCATCGGCCTATCACCGGCCATCCTGCAGGGCCCGAAAACCGATCCGGAGGTGATCGAGCGCCTGAGCAGCGATATACTGGAGGGCCGGCAGTTCCACGGTCGGGCGATCAACTACCGCAAAGACGGTTCGGAATTCATGATGGAATGGAAAATCGTACCGATCCGGAATGCCTTCAATGACGTCAGCCATTATCTGGCAATTCAGAAGGATGCCACGACAACATCCTAAACGTCATGCCCGGGGGATGAGCGCGGCGGGAAGCATGGCGCCTGGCGTCCTTGGAAATTTGCCTACCTGGCATCGGCGGCTTTTATCCTATTGGGGAATTTCTCTTTTGATCCTTCTTTCAGGCTGCGGTCAGCCACACGACCCCGACCCAATCAAGGGGACCGGCAACATGCCGACACCCACCCAAAACCAGCAGGTTGAGCGACCACCGCTTGACCAGCCCGTCTCGTCGACAATCGCCACGGCAACTTTCGCCCTGGGCTGATTCTGGGGACCGGACGCCCAGTTCGGGAGTCTGGAAGGTGTCATTCGCACAAGGGTGGGCTATGCCGGCGGCGAGATGCCCGACCCCACCTATCGCCGTCTGGGCGGTCACACCGAGACCATTCAGATCGAATTCGACCCAACACGCATCCGGTATGAAGAACTGTTGGCCATCTTCTGGCAGAGCCACAACCCGAGCAGCCGACGTCCACGCCAATACCGCTCGATCGTTTTTTACCACGACGAGGCGCAACGGCGCCAAGCAGAGCTTTCGCGCACCGCGGAAGCCGCGCGTCGGCAAGACATCATTCACACGGCCATCCAACCCTACCGCCGCTTCTACCGCGCGGAGGCCTACCACCAGAAATACCGTTTACGCCGCGAGAAAGACATCTTGGCTGAGTTACAGAAAATCTATCCGCAAGACCGGGACTTGACGGACTCCACGGCCGCGGCCCGCATCAATGGTTATTTGAATGGTTTCGGCACGGCGGCCAGGCTGGCGGCCCAGATGGGGCAATTGGGGTTGTCGCCGGAGGGGCAGCGTCGGCTTCGCGAAATACATGCATGGCGGCAGCGTTGACCCCGACAGGTTTCGACCGGTTGCCGAACACCGCGGCGCCCGTCAATCCAGGCGGCATTCTTTCCCTTTGCGCAGACGGTTGAGACTGTTGCGCACCAGATTGACCACCGATCCGAGCCGGCGTTTCGTACCCCGGCCGTTGCGAAAGATCTCCTCCAGGGAAATATGGGGATCGCGCACCGGGCTGCGCATATAGTGGCGCAGCGCCTGCAGACGGCGGATCATTTCGATTTCGATTTCTTCCCGCAGTTGAGATTTAAGCGCCAGAATATCCTCCTTGAGTTCCGGTTGCACCACCCCCCGTCTGGATTTGGCCAGTTTGTAGGCAACGCGGGTATCAAACAGGCGGTTGATCTTTTCCCCATACTCATCCCCCAGCCAGAGGACCTCGGGGACCAGGTCGCCGAAATGGGTGACCCCGAGGATGTCCTTACCCTGCGACCAGTAGTTTTCCAGATAATCGCTTTCAAGATCCTTATAGTTCTGCAGCGGCATATACATGCGCCGAAGGTGCAGCAGGACCTTCTCGGTTTTCTTTTTATGGCCGCCGATGATCACGGACCCGCCGATCTCGCCCCGCTTGACCCCCCGCGTCCAGGGGGCACCGGTAACGCCAAAGTCGTTGAAAACCGGAATCATCAAAAGCGCTGAAATCGTATTCAGGGCCAGGGCGTAACCTGCCGACGGTCCGCCGACATTGTAGGAGGCCGTGAGCAACTGATGATGAATGGTGTAGTGATCCAAGAATTCTCCGAAGAGGCGTGGAATGCTGATCTTGGGTTGAAGGTTTTGCAGGTAGTTCTTGACCAGCGTGAGCGCCTCGACGGCGGACTGCTGGGTCATCTTGACGGACATGTCCAGTTCGGCCGCCCCCGGCGCGGCCGTGGACACGGCACCGGTCACCAGCACCTTTTCGGGGGCCATTTTATAATTCAAACTCGTGGCGATGGGCAGCAGGACCCCGCTAACGTCGTTGGCGCCCACGCCAACGATAAACCCCACCTGGGGCTCCTCACTCAATTCGGATTCCAGGAACTCATCCAACTGGACTTTGCCCTTTTTGACCGGGCTTTGCGAAATTTCCCGGCGGGCTGAATCAAGGTGCGTCACTTTCAGGGGATAATCATCGGCGGCATGGATGGCTTCGATTTTTTTGATCACGCGGCCATGCTCCTGGATGAATCGCTGGGGATCATCCCGGACGGATTTGATCGTTTCGGGGGGGGCGTCGACCGCTTCGAGCATCCCCAGCAGGGTTTTCAGGTTGAATTTGATGAAATTAAGATTTTCTTCGTCGGATTTGAGCTCGATTTCCCGCAAGCGCAGAAGGATTTCATACTCCGTGCTGCGCAAGGAGCGTGCCTTCTCGACAAAGGCGGTGAAATCCGCCGGCGTATTGCAAATATTCTTGGCGGCCTCGACCACCATGCCGACATTCAGGTCGGGTGCCAGCGGCACGTCCGCCAGGGCCGCCGCAACGATGGCCTCGATATCGGTCTTACGCAGATGACCGGTGATCTCGAGCACCTTGAGCCGCTTGGAGCGGATCAGGGCCGGATCCAGTATATCCAGGCGGTTGGTGGTCAGCACGGTAAAGACCTGATTCAAAGGGATCTCGCCGTCGATCAGGCCGAGGAATTTGTTGGTTAGTTTATCCTGGGGCGATCCGCCCGAACTGCTGCGTCGGGGGGCCAGGGCATCCCCCTCGTCGAAGAAGATCACCGTGGGGGCGATCATTTTGGCGATGTCGTAGACCTTGCCCAGATTGTCCACCGCACCCTCGACCGGGTTGACCGGGTCCTGCAGGGCGCTGGAACTGGTGGCGATATCGTGGACGGCACTATTCTCGCTCAACCAAGTGCGCACCAGGAAGGTTTTTCCGCCACCGGGCGGACCATTCAAAACGACCCCCTTCTCTTCGCTGACACCATACTGCAGGCAGTTGTTGGCCATTTCCGAGAAAACATATTTGATCTCGCCGATATATTCTTCCCATTTCACCCCGCGGTCCATGCGATCGACGACCTTCTTGTAGAGGTCCCCATAGGTATTTTGGGCCACAAGTTCGAAAGCCTGGCGCACCAGTCGGGAATCATCCATGTATTCCGGTACAAAATCCTTTTTAATCTGAATGATCGAGTGGATCAGTTTGCGCACATAGGCCGGCGTGGTTGTGAGGGCACGCTCATTGAACAGCCGGAAGACGCCCTCGACGGTTTTATCCAGATCCGCCGCGGTCAACAGGGCAGCATCATGCATCCGCGCGGCCCCGGGCTGCAACTGGATACGAATATCGTTGCGCAGTAGTTCGATGCGTATGACCTCACGCAGATTCGAGTGGATTTTCCAGTAGTCGGCAATATCGATGATCACGCCTTTTTCGACGAAGCGTCTGTAGATGGCGGCATCGATACGCTCGGGCTGATCCGTCGTGGCAATCAGGACACAATCACGCCGCCCGGTGGTGATCTCGTCCAGCACGATATTGGCGGCGTCGACGAGGGTGCGCTGCTGCCGCTGGACACCGCTATGATCCTCATTGGCCTTGCCGAAGGCGCTGTGAGCCTCTTCGATATGGCGGATGGCCGTTTTTTTGGGATCCCCCATGGCTTTGCGGAAGTAGTTGCCCGGCTCGCCGGCCAGCGCCGTCTGATAGGCATTGGGCGTCACCACGGAATAGTCGACCGGAAGCCCCTGCTCACCCATCTCGGTGAGGTTGAGCGCGATGCGCCGCTTGAACAAACGACTGACCAGGGGAATCCGGCCCAGCGTCTGATAGAAGCGGGTTCTATTGCGCCGGGACATCTCAAATGAAAGCGTGGGATCGATTTCCTCGATTGTTTTCCAGAAGGGTTGATCGGCCAGAATCTCTTCTTTCTTTTGTTTGAGATCCACCTCGGGCAATATGGCATTGGCGAAGATGACGTCTTCAATGACCCGCTCCACCGTGGCGGACTTGCCGCTGCCGCTGGGTCCCGTGATCAGGATCAAGGGGGACTTGGGAACGTGAGGATCGGCCAGATATTCTTTGTGAATATGGGCCCGGTATATCTTTTCGAACAGCTCCTGCAGCTCCAGGGGCACGTGGATATCCTGCAGTTCCTTGTCGAGCAGGGCGACCATCAGGAGATGGTCGCGGGCCGAGATTTCCTTGTCAAGAATCTTGTTCCAGGCGTCTTGGGGATTGCGATGCCCGGAGATTTCAAAGCGCATCTGCCAGTCCGTAATGACTTCCGGATCGTTCAGAATCTCGAAGTGCTTTTCACGGTTGGGAAACAGAAAGGCAAGCGCCGCGTCGCCGAGAAAATTGCCAAGGCCCGTTTTGGGTCGATACTGGTTCAAGCGCGCACGCATGAAAGCCCGGCTTTCATAGGGCCAGCTGGCGATCAGATCGTTGATTTCCCGAATCCTGCGCTCCGGCAGCCGGACGTATTTGACTTGCCGGGTGATTCGCCGTGCCATGCTATTCTCCCTCAGGCGGCTTGGCCTTCGCCGGGGCCGGCAGGGCCAGTGATGTGTTTCCCTGGGTATTCTGAATGACCATCGTGTTCTGGCCTTCCTGGTTTTTCTCGTAGGCCGAGGCCCAATGCTGTTGCACCAGAAACTGTAGAATCGCCGTATCGGTGGAGCCGTCCGGGCGCCCCAGTCCTTTCTGCAGCGCTTCGACACCCTCCAGATAAGCGGCGTAGAGCTTGCGTATCCGGCTGGACTCCTGATCGGCGGCATAATTCTCCGCCTCGGCAATCAGTTCGCGCCGTTTTTTCTCTTCCGTGGCCGCCACCAGTTTGTCTCCGAAACGCGTTTCCTTGAGAACGAAACTGACGACTTCGATCCCGTATTTTTCCTCGAGGGTGGGGCCGCCGACATTGATCGGCCTGCGTTTCAAGGACTGAAATATCTCTTCCTTGATTTTCTCGCGATCGCTGATCAGATTGTTTACCGGCTGAGCTTGCAAGGTGTCCTTGACAATGCCGTCATAATCCCCGAGAAGCAATTGCAGGGGCTCCAGGTTTTCGATGGCCCAGCGCTGGAGGTTGCGAATGCGATAGGTCATCAAGGCCGATGTCCACAGGGCGACATTCTCCCCCGAAATAATACGCATCGGTTCGTTTGAACCGCCCAGGTACAGAATCTGATTCATCAGGGGGACTTCCTGCTCGATGCGCGTAAAGAAAGGCAGACGGACATGCCACCCCACTTGGGTGACGGCTTCGCGCCGGCCACCGAACCGTTCGAGGACAACGGCGTAGTTCTGTTTGACTTTATAAATGGTCTGCGTCGCGTAGACCAGCGCCGCGAGACCATAGATTGTGCCGCACACGGCCACCAGCGCGAAAATCCTGCGAATGACGGTCTTGACATAAGCCCTGCGAATAAATTTTTGGGAAATCTGATCGGCCATGGGCAACCTCGTTTTCCGTTGGGGAAGTGTGGCCAGAATGCCGACGACGAGCGCTCCGGCATCTGCATATTTCTCCCGGAAAAATGGATCTTCCGGGGCACGTCTTACGATTCTGCGCCGGTCGTGGTGTGCGCCTCATGCGAATCAAGCGGGCGTCACGCCAAGCTCCCGCGCCGCCGTTTTCATCCTCGCAAGCGGGGCCTATCGAGGCCATTCTTGCCAAAGCTGCTTGCAAGACGACAATAGGTGGCAAACTGCCCTCGTAATCGCAATGGGTAATTGAAAG
>JASFTA010000066.1:0-7296 GCA_050114115.1 Desulfobacterales bacterium
ATCTTCGATCGTGGTGCGATTATATTGCCCGCTGGTGCGCACCATTAGTTGGCGATCCCCGCGGGGTCTTACCGAGACCGTCAGCCTGAGGAAATTGAAGTGATTGAGGCGTTTGGTGCCGGTTACCGTACCCAGTTCGGCATCCGCGTCATCGAGGATAAATTCGAGATCCTGCATCGTCGCGATAATCGTGCGCAGCATGCGGTTCTGATCCGTTGTGTCAAAAACGCGGGCCTGAATGCTGCGAAGTTCGGCCTGGGTTCCGCTGGTTTCCATAATACGTTTTTGCTTGGTCGACGAACAGGCACTCAGGGTTAAAACGAGACAGACAACCAATGCTAAAATTTTTCCGGTTCTCATCTTTCGCTCCTATATTTCGTGGGCGTCCAGAAAAATGGATTTGGATAGCTTCGCAAAAAAAGCCTGATAGACTTCCGGATCACGCATGTTTTCATTGATCTTCAGGTCGCCGTGAATACTCCAGACCATTTGATGGAAAGTTATGCGGACGGTCGTGCTTTCCGAATCGACCGGGTTCGTGGCCAGGGAGGCCGTTACCAACTGGTCGGCATCCAGCGGCAGGGCGATGCCGGTGAACAAAAGCAATACGGCGGAAGCCAATATTTTCCCATTCTCCCTCACATCTCTTCGGCGGGTCGCCACGATCAGGCCGCACGGCGTTGCGCTTTGCTCGATGGTAAATCCCGAATCCTGCAGGACCCCCAGGCCGGCCTTCAACAGGCGGTCTTCATCACCGGTGGGGTAGATGCGGGTTTGCATGCGGCGGTAGGCGGACGCCTCCGCAGGGAGCGCCAGGCAATCTTTCGGAGGGCCGGTCTGGCAGGCATTTACCCATAATGCCAGGATCGACGCCACCAGAACGGCCTGGATGTATTTCATCTTCAACATGATGCCCCCTTTCGGTTAAAACCGACTGGCATGATAAGCAAAGTCGCGCACCCTTTGCTGGGCGTCATACTTGATCACGACGGTCAGCGTGCGTTGGGTTTTGGACCGGGCGCCGGCGGACCGGCTCAAACCGCCATGGCCCAGTCCGCCACCCGCGGCCCCGCCGCCGGCCCCGCCCACCAGAAGTACGGCGGCACCACTTCCGGAACTGTTGGAATAGGTCACGTCGGTGCTGATTTTGTCGTAGACCCAGATTTCTCTTCCACGCTCGTCGGTCGTTACGATGTTGGGGGCGCCCAGCACTTCGGCCACTTCTCCGGCGGACATGCCCTTGCGGATTTCTTTCTGCACGAGGCCCAGGGTCATCTGGCGCTCATGGTAGCCGTGGGTCTGTTGGTAATGCTGGCTTGCGCTCATGCAGCCAAACATGGCGAGAGGCAGGACCGCAAGTAGGATTGTATTCGATAATCGTGACATTGCTTTGTCCTTTCAGCTAGATTAGAGAAAAGAATTGCTGCCATGAATCTCCGGTTTTAATCGCTCTTGCCATGATTCGTAGCAAGGCCCGTTCCACAGCCCGTCTGCGGCTCGTCGCTCATGTGACTTTCTGCCCCTGCAAGTATCTAAAAGCCAGGCGGTTATCCGAAAGATATTGAGATCATGCAAAATATGGCGGAAATTGCCCTGGGGGACTGGCATGATCGGTTCGGGGAAGTCCGCTTGTGGCGCGCGTTACAGGACTGACGTGGCAACCGCGAAAGGGTGCAACGAAACTTGACAGCCCTTCAGACGCTGTCGCAATAAACGAATATTTTAGAAGGATTAGGTGGATTGGAGGTTGATTGACAGTGCAATCAAAGTTGCACCGTTATGAATGCACCTTTTAGGGTTCAATGCTTTTTTCGCAACCGTTTATTCAATGCCTGTCGCGAGATGCCCAGGCTCAAGGCGGCGATCGATTGGTTGTTCTGTGATCGTCGCATGGCCTCATCGATGAGCAACTGCTCGGCTTGTTTGAGGGTCGGCAATTGGGAACCGAACGCCAGCAGGGATTGCGCATGGTTGCCGGCAAAGGCGGTCTCGCCGGCGGCACGAACTTTTTTCGGGGTGATATGGGTTTTGAAGATGGACAGGCTGAGTTTGCCGGACTGATGACGGCTTACGGCATCGAAGATCATGGCCTCCAGTTCCCGGATATTTCCCGGGAAAGCATAGGTGGATAGCAGGGGGATCAGTTCGGGCGGTGGTGTCGGTGTTTTCTTGTTCAACGCTTCGGCCGCCTTGCCCAGAAAATGTGCCACCAGAACCGGTAGATCTTCCCGGCGGTCGCGAAGCGGGGGCAGGCGGACATGGTGGGCGCAAAGGCGATAATAAAGGTCTTTGCGGAATTTTCCGGTGGACAGAAATGCTTCGAGATCTCGATTCGTGGCAATGACGATGCGGGCCGTCGACCTTTTGGCGACATCGGCGCCGAGTGGAAAGAACTGGCCGTCTTGCAGGAGGCGCAGAAGCTTGACCTGGGAAGGCATGCTCAGGTCACCGATTTCATCCAGAAACAGCGTGCCGCCGCCGGCCTGTTCCACCAGCCCCCCACGGGCCTCGCGGGCATCGGTAAACGCTCCCTTTTTGTGCCCGAAAAGCGTATCGGTAAAAACGTTGTCATCCAGACCCGCCACATTGACGGCGATGAAGGCGCCGCTGCGCGTGCTCAAAGTGTGGACACTTCTGGCGATCAGTTCCTTGCCGACACCGGTTTCGCCCGTTATCAGAACTGGTCGCGGACTTTCGGCAATAGCTTCGACATACTGGAAGATGGATCGCATCGTCGCACTGATCGTGATCGTCTTCGCAAAGGCTTCGGGGTTGGACAAGGTGTCCGACAGCATCCGGTTTTTCAGGATCTGAATTTCGTGCTGCAGGTCCCGCAGTTCCACGGCACGTTTGACCACGGCGATCAGACGGCTGTTCTCCACCGGCTTGACCATGTAGTCAAAGGCGCCATGTTTCATACATTTCACCGCCGTCTCGAGATCATTGGCCCCGGTTATGACGATAATGGGGATTGCCGGATATTCGCCGTTGATCTGCGGGAGCAATGTTTCACCCGATAAATGGGGCATGCGCAGATCCAGCAGGATGAGCTCGATCTCGCGGCGGGCGAGTATCGACATCACCTCCCGGCTGTCGTCGCAGCAGATGGTGTTGGTGAGGCCCGCTGAGCGTAACGTCATTTCAAAACTGTGCAGCGCCTGGGGTTCATCATCGACCAACAGAATGGGATAAGTTGGGCTGGCTATGTCGTTCATATCCCTTCTCCTTGATTGGATGGGTCGGCAGACGCCACGGGGAGCACGATTTCGGCAGTCGTGCCATGCCCTTTCTCCGAGGTAAAGCGCAACCGGCCGCCGTGCTCTTCGACAATGCGCGCTGAAATGGATAAACCCAGGCCAATTCCACCGGCGTCGGCCTTGGTTGTAAAGAAGGGCTCCGTGATGGCTGAAATGGTATCAGATGCCATGCCTACGCCCTCATCCTGAATAGTTACGACGAGAGCCGACTGCGCCTCGTCATGCGCGACCGAAACCGAAATTCCTCGCCCGGCATCCGGAAGCGCCTGGCAGGCATTCTGGATCAGATTGATGATCACCTGCTCCAGGCGCTGGAAATTACCTCTTAGCGATGGCAGGCTCCTCCCATAGTCGATTTTGAAGGCCTTGGTCGATTTGCGGATCATATGCGAGAGAAGTGAAACCGCCGATTTCAAGACGGCATTGATATCGATTTCCTGGGTTAAATCGGCGGTGTCTTCGCGCACATAGGTCTTCAGGTCTCCGACGATCTGCCTGATGCGTTGCGCGCCGTCGTTTATGCCCCTCAGCAGGGTCGGTAAATTGTCGCGCATTTCGGAATAGTTGATCCCGCCCAGGATAAATTCGCCATTTTCCTTATAGTAATCCTCCAGAATTGGAAGGGCATTTTGCCAGGCCTCTTTGATAATGCGCGAGTTCAGCATGATGAAGTTATTGGGGTTATTGATCTCGTGCGCGACGCCGGAAACAAGCGTTCCGATCGCCACCATCTTACTGGCCTGCATGAGCTG
The DNA here is from genome assembly GCA_050114115.1 of Desulfobacterales bacterium. Lineage (GTDB taxonomy): Bacteria > Desulfobacterota > Desulfobacteria > Desulfobacterales > UBA5852 > JABZFP01. Next base: position 4,010 of record JASFTA010000066.1, read on the forward strand.
GTGCTGGTGCAGCTTGGCCAATTCTTCGGCTTTTTTGCGCTCGGTAATGTCGCGGGCAATCCCGCGGAACCCGGTGGGTTTCCCCTCGGGATCCCTGATCGGGGAAATCGATATTTCGAGTACATTGATCTGGCCATCCTTGCGAATAGTTTCCCAGTCGACCGCGCTGGCGGGCTGACCGGTGTGATAGACCCGGTTGAATATCCGGTAGAACTCCTGGGCTGTTTCGGCACTCATATACTGCCGGTTATTCATGCCCAGAAGCTCATCCGCGCTGTAGCCGGTTATGTTGCACAGCGACTCGTTGAAGAAGGTCATGTTCCCGGCGAGATCGACTTCATAATAGCCTTCCTCGATGCTCTCCAGAATGGTGCGGTATTTCTCCTCGCTTTCGCGGAAGGCGACCTCCGCCTGCTTGAGTTCGCTTATGTCGGTCGCCACCTGAAGCAAAACAAAGCGGTCCTCGGCCCACTTGATGGCCCGGCTGTGTTTCATGTACCACTTGCCCGTGTTCGCGTCCTTTTCCTCCCAGACATGGACGCCCCGCAGTTGGCCGTCCGTGCCGATGTGCTGATGCTGGGCGCAGCGGTCGCAGGGCTTGCGTTCGTGAGCGATAACATCCCAGCACACCTGCCCGATCGGGTCGATCGCCAGGCGGTCCCGCATGTGCTTATTCATGAAGATGATTTCATAATCCTTCATATCGACGACGTAGATGTCGGCATCGATGCTGTCCAACACAGTCAGGAACCGTTCCTGCGAGATTCTTACGGCTTTTTCGGCTTCAACCCGGTCGAGAATTTCTTCCTTGTAGGACTCCAGTGTGTCGCGCAGTTCCAGACGCTGCGCTTCCATCACTTTTAGCGCGCGGGCAAACCGGAATGACAGAAAAAATGCCTGAAAGAAAATAAAGATGAGCAGTCCGAAGGGGGCCATGAACTGGGTTTGAATAATTCGCTCGACGTGCAGAATGTCATTGATGACGGCAAACGATAAAACCAGAAAACCGGCCAAAAACACGAAAGCCTCGGCTCTTTTCCGGATCATCCCGACCGTGAGGACGTATAGGCAGTAGATAAAGAGCAGCACCGTGGTGATCTCGTAGACCGGAAGGGTGTGTGAATAAATGCGGGCGGGGGTCAGGACGACGATGGCCGACACGATAACGCCCAGGGTTGTGACCGCATGCACAAGCCCCCTGGAAAAATCTGGAAACAAGGTCTGCATGAATTTGGCAAAGACGGGGATGGCCAGATAAAAGGAAAGATATTCCAACTTGATCATCAGCTCCCAATTGATGTCCGGGACAAGATGCATGAGGTATCTTTCACCGGTGGTGAGGAGTCGCATTGCGATCAGAAAACAGATGATGCTGAAATATAACGTTGAGCGGTCCTTGGCCCGCAGCGCAAAAAGGCCGAGATGATAGAGCCCCATGATGAAAATGCAGCCAAAAAGGAAAAGATCGATGCTGAGGCTGTTCTCGAAAAGTCGCCGGATATCTTTTTCAGGCCCGAGCTTGACGACTTCCCAGGCGCCTCCGCGCCGATGATGAAAGTTGGACACCTGAAAAATGATGCGGAGGATCTTGCGGTCGTTTTCAAAATCGGCCACGGCCGGTAGAAACCGCGGTAGTGTCGTTCGAGGGGAGCGCCCCGCCGACCCGACCGAGATTATTTCGTTTCCATCGACATAAATCCTGAAGGCGGTCGACATTTCCAGAAATTTAAGGGCCAGGGTGCCCTGGGGTTCATTGAGAAGAATCGTCAGACGGTAAGTGGCATACCCTTCACCGGGTAATTTTTCTCCGTCTATCCTGTAGCTGTTCCAGTAGCCGGGAACACGGATGAAACCAGTTTTCGGAGGGGGGATTGGTCTCGTAAAATCCTCTGGATGCAGGTGCTGCATCCAGTAAAATTCATACTCGCCGGTGAGGGGCACCGGACCGTCCTGGGCCAGGTCCCATCCGCTCAGGTCAAGCAAACCCTTGACGGCTTCGGGAGGCGTCCGATCCGGTGTTACCTTCCGGCAGGCGCAGACCATGGCTAGGATTGCCGACAGCAGCGCCAGCCAAGATATTAAACCACGTTTCCTCATGTGAAACCGTGCACTGTGCTTGGGTCTTGTTCCGGAACGTTTGCCATCCATCGGCTGCCGGAAGGACTGGCTCTCCGATCGATGAGGGCGTGACCCTGTCAACGCGGTCATAACCCGCCCAACCAATGCCATCGGGGCTAAATCCGGCGCCCGCCATGTTGCGGCCCGATTTATTGTTCAGCCAAAATCGGTGCTGCTGGCCCAAGCCAGGTGTCTAGCTGAACCGCTTGCCGGCAAATCGCAGTCCCGGCGACAATAGGGCAGTGCGGTCGCGGCAAGCCCGTCGGGTCCGGCAAACTATTTGGATGCCGGTTAAGGCCTGGATAGGGTTGCCGATATATCCTGAAGGCGATGCTGGCTGCTTTGCATTTTCAAACGAGATCGAAATTAGAGATTGGAAGCGGTATTCCAACCTCCGACTGCCTGTAGGAGCACGGCGCCGGTTGTTACCGGCATCGTGGGCAGCACCCAAAAGTAGGATGTCATCAATATTGCCAGAATGTTTGAAATCGTCGGCAGATCGGATATTGGTTGCCACATGGGGTATCGACCCCCATGCAGCCCTTGTCATCGAGGCGAGAATCTAATCAAACGACAAAACCGGCGCAGGGCCGTTTAATCGCTTATGGATTATAATCTATTAAAATAATACGCTTTCCGATACAGTCAAAACATCTCGGCAGGGTTCGCATGCCAGCCATCCGGAGACGGCGGCATCAATAGCGGTGATGACTGGCCGGTTTGCAATTGATGTCAATCATGACCAATATATAGCGGCGGCGAAAATGATCAGCGCCGGTATACTAAATGAACGAGGCCTCCTTTGAGCACGAATGATCAGATATATATGGATTTGCAGCGGCATCTCGATCGCCAGGCGGTGGGGTTTCCGGCCACGCGCTCGGGAGCCGAGCTGAAAATCCTACGTCATATCTTCACCCCGCGCGAGGCGCAGATTACCACCTTTTTAAGTTACCGGCACGCCCCCCTGGATGTGATCTACGACCGGGTGCGGCACCTGGTGGCATCGCCCGCGGAGTTGGAGCAGGTGCTCGCGGGCATTCTCAAAAAGGGCGGGATCGAGGCTAAACGGGAAAACGGCCATATGCTCTACGGCAATGCCCCCCTGGTGGTGGGGATGTATGAACTGCAGGTCGACCGGCTGACCCCCGGGTTTGTCCGCGATTTCA
>JASFTA010000067.1:0-7284 GCA_050114115.1 Desulfobacterales bacterium
GGCCCTGAGAATTACCGATGTTGAGGGGCGGTATCTGTAATCCTGGGTTTGAATATTTTAATGCGATTCAGGATTAAGTCCGCAGGATATGACAACGACATTTAGTTGGCGACGAAATAGCGTTGAGAAACAACGAAAATTCGTTTGGTCACTTGATATGATCTATGAAATCGAAGACCTTAACTGGCTGGGTTTTTTTATCTCTGGACGCGCACGAATCAAGCCGCCCAATTATTGAGATGGCAATTCCATCCCCAATCCTTACGGGTGATGGACCTGACCAGCAACCCCATCCCTTCCCCTCTTCCCTTACTTGGATAGGGTTTGAAATGGGGCGCGAATCGAAAGCACGCCTTGAAACCGCTTCCGCCGTCCCTTCGTTAAACGAGGCTTTCCAGCGATTCTTTCAGGGCCTCCATGCTGCGACGGATTTCGGTGCGCTTCGGCGCTTCGGCCCTGAGCCAAGGCCAGAGGCCTCTGTGTTCCGGTACGCGATCGGCAGCGATGAGTTTCCGCAGCATGATCTTGCGGCGACCGGCGCAGATGCGCAGGGAAGGGAGGGCGGGAAATAAGGGCGGCGTTACAATCCGCGATATGGCCTGTTTTTCCAGAAAGAAACGGTCTGTCGGTGTAGCGATGGTGACACCTTCGGGGGAGACAGCGACCCAGTAGCCTTCACGGCTCCTTTTGGCCATGAAAAATAGAAGACCGCACCAGGCGGGGATCAGCAGGACGAGTAGAAGGCTCCCCGCCTCGAGACCGGTGCCGATGAAAAAAACGCTGGCCTCGATGAAAAGTTTGAGCGCTGAAGGCGCCTGCAGGTTGACGCTGGAAATACGCTCGATGAATACCGGCGCCAGGGTGTTCAGGCCGATCACCAAAATCAGCACTTGGACCAGAAGCGTGAGACATACGCCGATGCGCGCGTAGCGGCGACGCGAGAAGTAAAAAAGTTGGCCGCTGGGCGGCGTTTGCCAGCGGGGACCGCGAAGAGCCGAAATAATGTAATAGCGCAGTCCTTCAAACAGGGAATACATCACCGGGACCACCACCAGGGTCAACACGGTGGCGAAACAAATGCCGAAGATGATGACCACCCCCAGACCTTCCCAAAGTTCATCGGTGATGGTCAGCGTCAGGATACCCCCCACCGTCGAGATGGTCGTGGAGATGATGGGACGCAGACGTTGCTTGCCGCCGGCCACGATCGCATCGAACATGCTGAGGCCATTGCGACGCATGCGGTTGATACAGTCCACCAGCACGATGGAATCATTCACCACAATGCCGCTCAGACCCACCAGCCCGATAAAACTCATGATCGAAAAATTGTTGCCGGTGACATAGAGACCCACCATGGCCCCGACGATCGACAGCGGCAGAGCGGTAAGAATCGCAAACGGCTGGGCGATGGAGTTGAACTGCGATACCAGAAGGGTAAAAATGAGCAGCGCCGCCACAATATAGGCCAGGCGCAGGGATTCAAATGACTCGGCCGTCTCCTCGTACTCGCCTGAAAAGTCGAAGCTGTAGCCGGCCGGCAACTCGACCTCCGCCAGGTGCCGCACCAGTTCCTGGGTGATATCCACGGCCGAGCGGCCCCGGTTGTTGGCCGAGATGCGCACGATCCGGCGCCGGTCGGAATGGCGGATGCTGTTTAACCCCTCACTCTGATAGTAGCCGGCAACGGTGGTCAGGGGCACCAAACGGCCCGCATCGGAGCGCACTTTGATCTTTTCCAACATACGCGGGCTGGTGCGCGCTTTCGGCGCAAAGCGCAGTTTGAGATCGTATTCCTTGGATACGTCCAGCTCATCCCGGAATTCGCGGATTTCCAAACCGGCCGTGGCGCCACGCAGGGTCATCGCCACGGCCTCCAGCGGGATGCCCATGGTCGCGGCCCGTCGGCGGTCGATTTCCACGCGCAGTTCCGGGGCGGCATCGCTGAAATCGTCCTTGATATCGACGATGCCGGGTATACGTGCCATCATCGCGCGTACCTGGGTGGTGATTCCTCGCAGCACGTCGATCTCGGGGCCCACAATCTTCAGCAGGATGGGGGCGGCGGTCGGCGGCCCCCATTGAATGGCGCGAAAACGAATGTCGGCCCCGGGAATGGCCTGGAGATAGGGGCGGATGCGTTCCTGGATTTCCCGGTGGGAGGAACGGGCAATTTCCTTACCGTACTGGAGTTCGACCGTGATTTCGGCAAAGCTGCTGATGGTGCCGGAGCCGTAAGTAAACTCGTAGGCGCTTTGACCCCGCTGGCCGACCGTGGCAACCACCTGGACCGCCTCCGGCACATGGGCATCGACAATCGCCTCCACCTGCCGCGCCACCCCGTCCGTAAGGGCCACCTCACTGCCCCGCGGGGTCTCGACGGTGATATAGATGTAGTCGAAATCGGCATCCGGAAACATCTCCACCTTGACAAGCCCCAAACCGACCAGCCCGATGGCGCCGCCCAGACAGACCAGGATCATGAGGATAACGATGGCACGGTGATTCAAGGCCCAGGATACGCCCTGGGCGTAGATTTTTTTCAACCGGCGCAGATCGTCTTCCGGACCCACGATGCGGCCATCTTTGCGCGAGCGCTGCATGATCATGGCCAAAATCAGAGGATTGGCCACCAAGGCCACCACCAGTGAGGCGCACAACGCGATCGAAACGGTTTTGGGTAGAAAACCCATGTATTCGCCGACGACCCCCGTCATGAGGAGCATCGGCAGGAAGGCCGCCATGGTCGTGAGGGTGGCGGAGATAACCGGCATGGCGATTTCAGCAGTTCCCTCGATGACGGCGGCTACCCGGTTCTTGCCCAGTTGGTAGTGATGGTAGACGTTCTCCACCACGATAATGGCATTGTCCACGATCATGCCGATGCACAGCACCAGCGAAAACCGCACCATGTCGTTGTTGGACATGCCCAGGATCTTCAGGAACATGAACGTCAGCAGCAGCGATAACGGTATCGACAGGGCCGTGATAAGGGCATTGCGTAGCCCCATGGCGAAATAAAGCACGATAACGACGATGATCAGCCCGAACACCGCCGAGTTGTTCATCTGGTCGAAACCCTGTTTGATGTATTTGGCCTTCTCGGCCGTCACCGTGGCATGGACGCCGGCTGGAAAGGTCTGCTCCAGATCGTCCAGTTTGGCCCGGACCTTGCGGGATGTTTCCAGAATGTTGGCGCCGGCGCGTTTCTTGATGGCGATGGAAACCGAGGAAACACGGTTGACCCGCGCGTGGGTAATGTCCTCGGAATGACCGTCGACCACCCGGGCGACGTCCTTGAGAAACACGACCCGGTCGCCCGCATGGATCAGCGGGACCATCGCGTAGTCCTCGACCTGCTTGATCTCGGTTAGCGTCCGCAGCAACAGGCGGCGCCCCTCTACATTGACCTGACCGCCGGGAATGTTAATGTCCGATTGTTTCACGGCCTGATACACGTCCAGGATGGTCAAGCCGTATTGACTCAGGCGCTCCGGGTTGAGGTAAATCTGGATTTCGCGGATCAGGCCGCCCGCCACATCCGCGGCCAAGACCTCGGGCATCAGCTCGATCTCGTCGGCGACCTTTTCCGTCAGACGTCGCAGCTTGACCGGATCGATTTCGCCCACCACCGAAGCGATCATGATGGGGATGTCGGAAAAGCTGACCTCGTTGACTTCCGGGTCTTCCGCCTCTTCGGGCAGTTCCTTGCGGGCGTCGGTCACTTTTTCGCGCACCTTCTGGAGAGAACGTTCCAGATCGGCCTCGGCCTGGAAGTCGATGACCACGACGGAAACCCCTTCGGCCGATTCCGAGCGCATCTCTTCCACGTCTTTGAGGTCGCTCAGTTTTTCTTCGATGGGGTTGGTTACCAGACTCTCGATTTCGCTGGGGGAAGCACCGGGATACAACGTCACGACGATGGCCACCGGCGCCGATATTTCAGGCTCACCTTCCTTGGGCAAGGCCTGATAGGCGAAAGTCCCGGCGACGATGGGCAAAGCGATCACGAGCAGACCGAAGATAAGTTTGCGCGCGAGAATGTATTCGAAAAATTTCACGATGCGCTCAGGCTGCCAGGGGGATTCACCGGTCGATACCCTGTCTGTATCTCCCCGGGAGGCCCGGCAGGTATGCTATCAGGGTTCAACCACCATGACGCGGTCGCCGTCCTTGAGATACTGGCCCCCGGTCGTCACAAGTCGTTCGCCCGCTGCGAGACCGGCCAGGATTCGGACCGATGATCCTTTGGCGCGGCCGAGCTCCACCTGGCGGGCGGCGGCCCTGTCCTGGTCCGTCACGACGAAGACCTTGGTGCGTCCCTCGCGGTAAAGAATACTGTCTTGGGGAATGATGACGGCGTTCTTGATTTCATCGACCTTCAGCCGCACGCTGGCGGTCAGCCCCGCCTTGAGGAGCAGGGCCGGGTTGGCAAGCAGAATCTCAACCTCGAAGGTATTGGTCTGGGCATCGGCCTTGACGCCGATGCGATCGACCACACCGTCGAAGATCCTGTCCGGGAAGGCTTCCACTCGAATGCTCACGGGATCGTCCTTATCCAGTTGAACGTAGTCCTCCTCGTTGATATGGATTTTGACGCGCATGCTTTGCATATCCGCGATGGCCATGACGGGATCGCCGGCATCGAGATTTTGTCCGGTTTCCACCAGGCGCCGGGTGACCAGGCCGCCGAAGGGTGCTTTGATGACTGTTTTATCGAGGCGACTCTGGTTGATATCGACCACGGCCTCGGCTTGGGCGACGGCCGCCCGGGCCGCCTTGTATTCGGCCTCGATCTTGTCATAGGTTTCCGGTGTGATCACGCGTTCGGGAAGCAACTGCCCGGCGCGCGTGAAAGAATTCTTGGCGGCCGCGAGGCGGGCCCGCGCGGCCGAAAGGTTGGCGCGGGCTTCGTTAAGGGCCAATTGGTAATCCCGGGGAAGGAGGGTCACGACCGTTTCATCGACTTGAACGCTGTGCCCTATTTCCGCGCGGTGGCTCTGGACAATTCCGGATACTTGCGTGGACAGCATCACCTCGCGGTTCGGCAGCAGCCGTCCGACCGCGTTGACCACCACGGGCAGATCCTGCGGGGCCAAGCGCATGATGACAACCGAACGGGGGCGCGACGCCACGGGCTGCTCGGCCTGCTGTGAATTGCACCCGCCGAGGGCCGCCGCGGCCGCCAGCAGCACTATCCCAATCCATCTCGCATACATGTAATAAAGTCGACCCTCCCGCCGCCGTCAAGGGGGTGCGATGAGGACCCGCCAAGGGTCATTCGTGATTTTAAGTGAATGCTATTCCAATTCATCGCCTTTGGCAATGCAATATCAGGGCGTTGGCGACCGTCTCTCCCATTTGATTTGGTGGAGATGAAGGGAAGCGCAGGCAACTCCACCCGGCCTCCATAAACAATCGATATTACGTTTCTTTTTAGAATCCCCGTTTTAGTTGTGGATAATTTGAGCTTACGCCGATATGCTTGTCCTATTTGTATTGTCGTTTTCAGTTTGTTGCGATGAACCCTGATGATGCGCACGTTTATACAAGGTAGATGCCCGACTGTTTAGATGCTGACCCGTCAGATAAATTACGCCATACTGGCTCCGCCTAAAATGCCATAACGGGAGACCAAAATGCTGGGAAACACCTCCGTTCTCCATATTGTTCGCGCTGGCAGTGATATCACTTACAGTAGCCTGAAGGTTATCGGCAACCGGATTCTGGACTCGTTTAGGGGCACCATCCAAGAATTCAAATTGACACGCCATAAAGCACCGGTTGTTGACAGCATCGATGCGTATTTCCTGACCAAGGTTCTCGATCAGGAATACGGGGGACATGTCCTCGGCATAACGGACGCTGATTTAAAAACCGATGACGCCGATGAGTTTTACAATTGCATTTTCGGCGGCAAGAATCCGCAGAACGACGTGGCGGTGGTCTCCACCAAAAAGCTGTGCACCGATCGCATCGATTCCAACAAAACCTACAAACTGTTTCTGGACCGCACCCTGAAAGTATGCCTGCACGAGGTCGGCCACAATCTGGGGCTGACCGATCATGCCGCCTACCAGACGGCTGAGGATGGCACCCTTTGCCCCATGAGCCGGGGGGAGTATAACAAGTTCGGTTACATTGGTTACATAAGGGCCGTTATCGACGGGAGGGGCACGAATTTCTGCGATGAGTGTGTCTATTTTTTAAATAAGATGCACGGCCCTAAACATCGGATTGCCCGATTGGTAAAGGACGGTCTGGATTCCAAGATCGTCATTAAACGCTTACTGGGCTTAACCTGAACTCCCGCTGCCAAGTGTCCGACCGGGTCGCCACGGTCTAATGCGGCGTCCCTGTTTAGGATTCAAATAATTCCATGCCCTCCTAATTCTGGTAACGCTTAAGCACATTTTATCCATCACCCTCACATATCAACTAGGTCCCAGCTTATGGGCCAGCATCCCTTTTTCTGTTTGGCGCCTGAACCCAAAATCCCTATATTCTATGGTTATCGATAAGTTCGCTTTTCTACGCCAGTTGTAACCTATGTTGTTCACAACCGACGCGGCTCTGCCGCGCTGGTGAAACAAACCGTTGGCCGTACGTAGTTGACAAGTCCTATCGATAGCGTTATTGTAATACAAAAATACTATCGATAGGAGGGCTAACATGCAAACAGTGACAGTATCCCCAAAATATCAGGTGGTTATACCAAAGAATATCAGGGACGCATTACAACTAAAGCCGGGTCAAAAAATGAGAGTGATCGAATATGATGGCCGCATTGAAATGATACCGGATCGTGATATTTCCGAACTACGAGGATTTATAAAGGGGATCAACACGGATATCCAGCGTGAGAACGATAGGCTATGAACATTATAGACTCTTCGGGCTGGCTTGAATATTTTTCGGATGGTCCTAACGCCACTTCTTTCCTGGAGCCCTTGAATGACACGGCCGCATTAATTGTTCCTGTCATTACAATCTACGAGGTATTCAAGGTTGTGCTTCGAGAATCCACTGAAAACGAAGCCCTCCAGGCAGTTGCCGCGATGCAAAAAGGCAAACTAGTCGATCTTAACGCTCAGATTGCAATGAATGCTTCTAAGCTGAGTCTGCAGTATAATCTTCCAATGGCTGACAGTATTATCTTGGCTACAGCACAAGCATACAAGTGCACAATTTGGACTCAAGATGCCGACTTCCAGGATATAGGACACGTAAAATACTTTTCTAAATAGACCCTTTCGGCAAACCATTCACTTCACCGGATCGCTT
>JASFTA010000068.1:0-7278 GCA_050114115.1 Desulfobacterales bacterium
CAGTCTGCCCTTGACGTTCAATTCCCTCGATGAAGTCGACCACGTGCGCCAGCACATGGATGCGGCGCTTGTCGCGGGGCTGGAAGCCAACGGTTTTGTCACTTTCGGCCTGGCCGACGGGGGCTTCGCCTACATCATGTCCAATGCGCCGGTGGACCGCTTCGAGGCTTTAGGCCGCGTGAAGGTCTGGGTGCCGGCCAATGACAAAATGGTCCTGGATGCCATCAAGGGCTTTGGCGTCAACCCGATTTCACTGCCCATCGCCGATGTGCGCACCGGGCTTCAGACCGGATTGATCGATACCGTGGCGATTTCGCCGATCGGGGCCATTGTGTTGCAATGGCACACCCAGGTGCGATACCTGACGAGACTGCCGCTGGTCTATCTTTTCGGCATTCTGGCGCTGGAACGCAAAGCCTTCTCCCGGATCACCCCGACCGATCAGGCGGAGGTTCGGCGGATAATGACCCGGATCTGGCGCGAGATGGACGCCATGAACCGCGCTGACAATGTCAAGGCCCTGGAGGCCCTGCGCAACCAGGGGATCGAATTCATCGAACCGACACGCGAAGCCCGCGATAAATGGTACCAGCGGGCGGAACCCATCAACCGCCAAATCATTGAGGCCGGGCATATCAGCCCCGCCGCCATCGACAAGTTGGAACGTCTTCTGAATGACTACCGTGCCCGGCTGGCCCGCCAAAATCAATGATCCCGCCATCCGTTCCCGCCTGACCCGGGTGCTCGGCCTGCTCTACCGCCTGGAGGACCTGATGATCGCGGCCTTGCTCACAGGGACCATGGGGCTGGCCCTGTTCCAGATTATGCTGCGCAACGTGATGGGAACCGGGATTGATTGGGGTGACATCCTGGTCCGAATTCTGGTGCTCTGGATCGGCATGGCCGGGGCCATGGCCGCTACGCGCGAGGGCAAGCATATCAGCATCGATTTGCTGTCGCGTTTTCTATCCCCGGGCCTGCGGCGGCTGGCGGACAGTCTGACCGCCTTCTTTGCCGCGGGTGTCTGCCTGGCGGCCGCTTATTTCAGCCTGCAGTTCGTGCTGAGCGAATATGCCGCCGGTGACCTGGCGTTCGGGCCCATCCCTTACTGGGTGTGCGAGTTGGTTCTGCCGCTGGCTTTTGCCATCATTGGATTGCGTTATGGCATCCAGTTTTTGATCCATGCCACCTCCCAACCAGAAGAGGCCTCCTGATGGCCGTCTTCTTGTTCATGGCGCTGGCCCTGCTGGCGCTTCTGGGCGCGCCCCTGTTTGCCGTACTGCTGGCGGTGGCCATGGTCGGGTTCTATTTTCAAGGGATCGACCTTTCCGCCGTGGCCATCGAGATCTACCGCCTGGCCGACATGCCCCTGTTGTTGGCCTTGCCATTTTTTGCCTTTGCCGGCTACATCATGGGGCACACCCAGACATCCCGGCGCCTGGTCCGGTTGACCCAGGTCTTTCTGGGATGGATGCCGGGGGGGCTGGCCATCGTGTCCCTGGTGGCCTGTGCCCTCTTCACCGCCTTTACCGGTGCCTCGGGCGTGACGATCGTGGCGCTGGGGGCGCTGCTCTATCCGGCCTTGATTCAGGACGGCTACCGTGAACGCTTCAGTCTGGGGCTGGTAACCTCCTCCGGGAGTCTGGGGCTTTTGTTTCCGCCTTCCGTTCCGCTGATTTTATACGGGGTCGTCGCCCAGCAGATGGGGGTCGGACCGGTGTTTGCGATCGAAGACCTCTTCTGGGCGGGATTGATTCCCGGCCTTCTGATGGTCGTTTTGCTCTCGTGCTGGAGTCTGTGGGCCAACCGGGAGAAGATCCGCTCGGCCGAGCGTTTTTCCGCCGCCGCCGCCAAGGCGGCTCTGCGCGAGGCCATCTGGGAAATACCGCTGCCGGTTTTTCTGGTCATCGGCATCTACGGCGGGTTTCTGGCCATCTCCGAAGCGGCCATCATCACGGCGGCCTATGTGGTGGTGGTCGAAGTTTTCATTTACCGAGAAATCCGTCTCGGTGAGCTTCCGGCGATCATGCGCGATGCCATGGTGATGGTGGGCGGCATCCTGCTGATTCTGGGTGTATCGCTGGCCTTTACCAATTACCTGATCGATGCGGAGGTGCCCAGCCGCCTGTTCGATCTGATCCAGCGGCATGTCAGCGAACGGTTCGTTTTTTTGATACTGCTCAACATCCTGTTGCTCCTGCTGGGGGCGATCCTGGACATCTTTTCGGCACTGGTCATCATGGTGCCCCTGATCCTGCCGGTGGCGGTCAGCTACGGCATCAATCCCGTCCATCTGGGCATTATATTTCTGGCCAACATGCAGATCGGCTATTTCACCCCGCCCGTGGGCATGAACCTGTTCATCGCCAGCTACCGCTTCGAAAAGCCGGTGGCCACCCTCTATCGGGCCACGATTCCATTCATGCTGGTGCTGCTGGCAACGGTGCTGATCATCACCTACTGGCCCCCGATGAGCCTGTTTTTTCTCTAAACCGCGCTGACGACCGCTGTCCGATGCAGCCAGCCCGAATTGTTCATGAAATCTTTTCGACATGTCGTATAATTCATAAAATATCAAGGCGTTGGACCTGAGATTGGCAATAGCCACTGCGGCCCAATTGGCACCCGGATGTTGTACCGAAAATCGTAACCAATATTTCACCCGGCGGGCGTTCCCTGAGCTGTCTATTGGCTTGGTTATCAAGGGCTCGCCGTATTGCTTTTCTTTCGCGTAAAAGAAAGGTATCCTGAAAAAATAACCCGGGTGCCCGTGGTGCTGCGCGCTGCCCTTATTCGGGAAGTGAACCCCGAAGGCAAGTGGTCCGGTCGTACGACGATGATTTGCGGTCGATGGTATGAAAATTGCTTTCAACTACGGGCATCGATGACAACCTATTCCCTTCTGACAAGGAAAGGCCCGTATGCAGCGGCTATCGCTTAACCTGTTGGCAAGCCTGATCTTTATCGGCATTCAACTGGGGCTGGTCATTCCCCTGGCGGCGGAACCCTTCCCCCATTACGAGGTCACTGAACCCAATGTATCTTTTTGGATAAAGGTATATTCGCAATATCCCACGACCCGTGCGATCGTGCATGACAGCATCGATCTCGGCATCGTCTACGAGGTCATTACCCTCAAGCCCTACGATGCCTCGGGGGCGCGCAAGATCAACCGTAAACGCATGAAACGGGCCCGGGCCAAATACCAGGGGATTTTGAAGCGTCTGGCCGCCAATCCACGCATCCAGGATCCCGAGGCTCGCCGGGTAGCGGCCCTGTTCGGAGCCGGATCCGGTGCGGCGACATTTCGGCGTGCATGGAACCGGGTGCGCTGCCAGATCGGTCAGAAGGACCGATTCCGGGCTGGATTGATACGCTCCGGGGCCTATATCGACGAGATCCGGACCATTTTGCAGTCTTACGGCGTACCGCAGGATCTGGCTTACCTGCCGCACGTGGAATCGTCTTTCAATCCCAAGGCGTACAGCAAGTTCGGCGCGGCCGGTATCTGGCAGTTTACGCGTTCGACCGGCAAGCGTTTCATGCGCGTGGGCTACGAAGTCGACGAGCGCCGCGACCCCATTCGAGCGACCCATGCCGCCGCCCGTCTGCTCAAGGAAAACCATGAGCGGCTGGGCAGTTGGCCTCTGGCCATAACGGCTTACAATCATGGGGCTTCCGGTGTGGCGCGGGCCAAACGCAAATACGGTGACTATCCGAACATCTTTCGTTCGTATCGCAGCCGCACCTTCAAGTTTGCCTCGCGGAATTTCTACGCCGAATTCCTGGCCGCCCGTCAAGTAGCTGCCAACTACCAACAATTTTTTGACACCCTGCCCATGGATCAACCGCTCGTCGTCCGTACCGTGACGCTTGCGGGATACGCCCGTTTCAGCGACCTCTGTGCGTACTTCGCGCTCGAACCGCAAGCGCTGCAATCGATGAATCCGGCCCTGCGCCCACCGGTCATCAATGGTCAGAAATATGTTCCCAAAGGCTATCACCTGCGTCTGCCCGCACCGGCCGAAAACGATGCCGTTCTGGCGGCCATTCCCGCAAGCCTTTATCTGTCCGCCCAGAAGCCCAGCCGTTTTTACACGGTCCAGCGCGGCGATACGGCTGGCAAGATCGCCCGTGCCAACGGCGTGCGCCTGGCCGATTTGATCGCCGTCAACAATTTAAACCGCCGGGCCACAATCTACCCCCGGCAGACACTTCGCATTCCGTTGCCGGATGAAACCGTGGCCACCAAAGCCCCAACGTCCAAACCCACTCTGCTCGCGGACCGCGGCGCGGCCAACCCCCCGCCGCCGCCCCAACCCAAGCGCGCCCCTGGATCTGAACCTCGTCCGGCCCCGTCCGGGATACCCGAACCACCGGCGGCCACCGCGGTAGAAATGCCGCGCCCCATGGCGGCCTCGAGCGTGCCGGCGCCAGCACCTGAGCCGATCGAAACCCTGGCCAATAAAACACCGGTGAGGGCTGCGCAGGTGCCCCAAGCAGAGCGCGCCCCTGCATCTGAACCCCGCCTGGCCCCATCCGGGATACCCAAACCACCGGCGGCCGCCGCGGTTGAGCTGCCGCGCCCCATGGCGGCTTCGCTCGTGCCGCTGCCGGCACCTGAGCGGACCGAAGCCCCGGTTGAAAAGACGCCGGTTTCGGCCGCCCAGGCGCCCAGTGCCGAAATTGTCGCCGCCGATGTGCATTTTGAGCGCATGGCTACCATCCAGGATCGGCCGGCGGGCATCCTGCAGGTGGAAGTCGAGGAAACCTTGGGGCACTACGCGGAATGGGCCGGCGTGCGCACCCAGGCGATCCGACGCATGAACGCACTGCCCTATGGCCGCACGCTGCATCTGCACCAGAAAGTCAAGATACCGCTGCACCGGACCACCCAGGCTGCGTTTGAAGAGCACCGTTACGAATTTCACAAGCGTCTGCAGGAGGATTTCTTTGCGGTCTACCGCGTCAGTGAGCTGGAAACCTACCGGGTGCAAAGGGGCGACAGCTACTGGACCCTGTGCCGCGATAAATTCGATATACCCATGTGGCTTTTGAAACACTACAATGCGGATATCGACCTGGCAGACCTGCGCGCCCGTCAGAAGCTGATGATCCCGGTAATTGAAAAAACCGACGCCGGTGACCCCGGTACGGTGGCCGCGGATGCGGTTGCCGAACCGCCGGACGAGTCATAGCATACGACTTTGCCGACCTACCGCGCATTGCTCAGATGTCTGCGGAGATACACAAATGCCGGGTAAACCGATGATCAAGATAATTGCAACTGCGGGGCTATTCCCAGAAATTGATTTCAAGCTGAACATTGCATTACGATGAGGCACGCTTCCCCAAACAACCTTCCCTGCCCCGGCTGCGGCCTGGCAGCTACGAGGCCGTCCCGTCCGGTCGCGAGCACACGGGTCGGGATGATATGATGTGCTCGGCGATGATGCCCGGATGGCCCCATGGCAGGCGACGCATTCCCTGGTTGGTCGTTTTCCTGCTTGGCGCATGGGCTGCGACGGTTACGGCGGATACGGCCGAGCCCGCCCGGACGCGGTTTTTCCTCAGCGGTGACGGACATCTCAATCTGGCCAGCAGTAAAAACGGCACGACCTTCGACGGGCGCTATCGAATTGCTGCCGACCGCTATGACCCCGAGGCTCTCAGGATCGTTCACCAGGTGTTCGATGCACCCTATTCGCCCGACAAGCCGCGCCTGTCATTGCGCCTGCTCGAGTATCTGGACTACCTGCAAGACCAATTGCGTCCTGGTTCGCGAATCACCATCACTTCCGGCTACCGTAGTCCGGCCTATAACCGCAATGTCCGCCAGGGCGGTGGCCTGGCGGCCAAGGCCAGCATGCATCAGTACGGGATGGCCGCCGATTTCATCATGGAAGGGGTGCCGTCAAGACGGGTGTGGGAAAAGGTCAAGGCGTTGGGCTTCGGCGGGACCGGCTATTATCAGGGCCAAACGGTGCATGTCGACGTGGGGCCGGCGCGGTTTTGGGACGAAACCGACTCGGGGGTCGGTACGGGCATCTCCGACGACAATCAGTTGATCGGCCTGGTGGCGGATTACGATATCTACTCGCCGGATACCCCAATGTATTTGCATTTTATCCGCATGACGGCTTTTCCGATCGGCGTGACGGCAACGTTTGAATTGCGCCGCCGGTCGTCGGCGGGCGAAGTTCTCGAATCGATGGCCTTCCGAGCGGACTTCAACCAATCCCACCAGGAAGACTGCCCGCATCTGGAGAATATCGAACAGATGGCCTTCATCCGCTGGCGCCTGCCGCACGACCTGCCACCGGGGCGTTATGACATCCAAGCGCGTTTTTGTGACTCCCTTTGGGAGCGTATGCCCCGGCAGGTTGCCACCCCGGTGTTTGTCGTCAGCGCACCGTAGCCCTTAGAAGCCATGGCACAAAACGGCGGATCGATGGTTTCGGATTCAACGGGGCCGCCAATCCGGGAGAGCATCACAATGGAAGCCAACCTCAATACGGTCGAAATCCGTATCCTGGGCAGTCTCATGGAAAAGGCGCTGTCCACGCCTGATTACTACCCCTTGTCCCTTAACGCCCTGCTGAGCGCCTGTAATCAGAAATCAAGCCGCGATCCGGTGGTAACCTATGACGCGCCGACCGTGCAGGCCGCGCTCGAGGATTTGGAAGCCAAAGGCCTGGTGGACTGCAGCCGTCTGGGGCGGGTTCCCAAATTCGAGGAGCTTTTCGGCCGTAGACACGACTTGATGCCTCCGGAATTGGCGGCGCTCGCCGTGCTGTTCCTGCGAGGCCCCCAGACGGCCGGCGAGGTTCGCAGCCGCACGGCCCGCTTGCATCGCTTCACCGGGTTGGAAGCGGTCCTGGAAACCCTGGACCGGCTCACCGAATGGGGCTTGTGCCACCGCCTGGCACGCCTGCCCGGCCACAAAGAAGATCGTTATGCGCACCGGCTCGGTGATCCGGACGGTGCAAAGGAGATGGCCGTTCAAGTGGAGGCTGAAACAACTGCTCCGGAAGCTGTCCGCCGCATCGAAACCCTGGAGCAGGCGGTCGCTTCCCTGCGTGCCGAGCTGGCCGCGCTGCGGGCGGACTTCCGTGATTTCAAATCCCAGTTCTAGATTTGATTCCACCGCTGGCTATACGTGCTTTTTTTTATCGATTCCAAATGTAGCCCTGCCGGCCGGCCCTGCTTGGCGGCCGGCGGCCTGGATCGTTTTTTGAGGTGCCCGTTATGAGCAAACAAAAAGTATTCATCAGCAGC
>JASFTA010000069.1:0-7218 GCA_050114115.1 Desulfobacterales bacterium
AAGCGCAAACAGCCTTTTTTCAGATGACCCTGATCCGGATGGGGGACGATGGAAGGGTTGAAAAGGGCGGCCGATTCAATGGCGTACTCTTTCGTAAAGTAAGCTCCGATGAGGTCTCTCTGAACATCGCTGGGCATTGTATCCCGTGGAAGATAATCCTTTACCGCATTCAAGTGCCGCTCAAAAATGTGCCTTATGTTTTCGTGCCTACTGGAAAAGCCAGCCATTATTTGAGCAAGTAAATTTTTGGCCGCTGGTTCGGACAAGTTCATTATTCGTTCAATTATTTTAGATATGCGATATCCTTCTTCGGGAAGATGAAGACAGGTGATTACGCGTGAGGTATCTCCTACGATCTTATTTGCTTTTCTTTTAACTTGTGGTTTTTTTTGCGCTTGGGGGGGCATGCGATTGTTTCCTTAGGGTCATAAGCTTGTGCGTCGAGGTCGGTCGTTTTTCCCTGCTTTTTACCGATTTGAGGCATGGTCTTGCGATCACTTCGTCAGGATCATTTAAAGCGGAGGCCGGGAGAACGATAGGCAAAGCGCCACCAACTCATCGATGACGGCTGTGCCGACGCACATGACCGAATCCGCGCCGCCCCAGTATATTTTTACCGTACCGTCGTCTTCCGGAACAGCCCCGCAGGTAAAAACAACATTGGGCACGTAACCGCTGACTTCCCAGAGATCTTCGGGTTGCAATATCCACTGATCGGAAACACCGATGATGCTGGCAGGGTCCTCGAGGTCATGCAGGGCCGCGCCGAGGCGATACACCGTGCCCGACATTGTCTTAAAAACGCCATGATAAAGATGAAGCCAGCCTTGTCCGGTCTTAAAAGGCGGTGCACCGGGCCCAATTTTCATTTCATCCCAATGATAGGCCAACGGCTTCATAATCACCCGGGAATCACCCCAGTGAACGAGGTCGAAAGAATAGGAAATCCAGATCGACCAGGGAGAAATTTCGGAATGCGGCCGATCCAGGCGCACATAGCGGCCACCAAACCTCTCAGGGAAAAGGACGACGTTGCGCAGGTCAGCCTGGGTGATCAACGCCACACGCTCTACTTTTTCAAAATCTCTCGTGCGTGCCAGGGCAATCCGCACGCCGTGACGGGAATAAGCACTATAGGTTAGCAGGTACGCTCCCTCGACGGGGCAAATTCTCAAGTCCTCGACGCCGAACGCTTCATATTCGGCAAATACAGTGTCCATGGAGGGTGTCAGAAAGGGTTCCGGATGAACCGTGAATGAAAATCCATCCTCGCTGTCGGCCCGGCCGATGATGGAGCGCCCGTTTAACAGATGCGACCGGAAAAGCATAATGTAGCGGCCGTGATGTTTAACGATGCCCGCATTATGAACGGTAGCTACCGGATACGGCACATCTTGTCTTGTCAGTATGGGGTTTTTTTCGAACCGGGTTATTATTGGATGGTGCGGCTTCATTGTGGTCCGCCCTGTAAAATCATTTCATAGACTTGCAGGTATTCAT
The DNA here is from genome assembly GCA_050114115.1 of Desulfobacterales bacterium. Classification (GTDB taxonomy): domain Bacteria; phylum Desulfobacterota; class Desulfobacteria; order Desulfobacterales; family UBA5852; genus JABZFP01. The sequence continues at coordinate 1,501 of JASFTA010000069.1, forward strand.
CGATCATGCGCTCAACGGTGAAATGCCGTTCAACATGGAGACGACAAGCTTCGCGGTCGATCTTCTCGATACGGGCAACACTCTCGATGGCCTCACCCACGTTGTCCACCAGAAAACCGCTAATGCCGTTATCGATCAGCTCGGGCATGCTGCCCCGATCAAAGGCGATCACAGGCGTACCGCAGGCCATGGATTCGATAACGGACAGACCGAAAGGTTCATCGAACTGTATCGGATGCAACAGCGCTAAGGCCCTGCCGAGCAGGCGGTTGCGCTCAGTGGGCCCGACGCTGCCGACATAAACCACTGTGTCGTTGTCGATGTGAGGGGCGACATATTGATCATAGTAGGCCTGATCCTGGATGATCCCGGCCAATAGCAGTTTTTTGCGGCAAGCCTTGGCGATTTCGATCGCTTGCCGGGCGCCCTTGTCGTTGTGGATGCGTCCGAAAAAAAGCAGCGTGTCGTCCGGAACTGAATGAAAATCAAACTGCTGGATATCGATGCCGTGATGGATCGTTTGGATATAATCAAGATCCGGCGACCGATCGGCATCGCTGATGGAAACATAGAACGCTGTGCGATTGTATTTTTCGTATACCGGCAGAATCCCGGGGGATGAAAAGCCGTGAATGGTGGTCACGAGCGGGGTGCTGGTTAGGCCGCTGTAGCTGAGGGGCAGATAGTCAAAGTGGTTGTGGATAACGTCATACGCATCGCCGTGCTCGAAGAGTTCCGTGATGTGCAGGCACTCCCACACTTTGGGTATGAGCGCGCGGTCTTCTTCATAGCCCCGCGGGCAAACGGCATGCAGGGTACCGCTGGTCTGCGAATCGGCGGTTGCAAACAGGGTCACGTCATGCCCCCGGGACACCAATCCCTCGGTCAACAGGGAGGCCACGCTCTCCCATGGACCGTAGTGGCGAGGCGGCGTTCGCCAGGCAATGGGTGCAAGCATGGCAATGTGCATCAGGAATCCTTTGTTAGCCGGCTTCTCAGGAGGACGGCTGCTTTACAATTTCATCGGCATAGAGTTTTTGCAATGCCATCAGTGAGAGCAGCCAGGCCAGGGAAGACTCGGCGCCTTGATTCTGGTTGATGCCGTCCGCCATCAACCCATCCCGGCAGCCGCCGGTCTTGGCATCATAGAGCGGCATATTCAGATCATTTTGCCCGAGAAACCAGTTAAAGCACATGGCCGCATTCTCAATCCATGCGTGGTCCCGGGTAAGATTAAAAGCCTCAACACAGGCCTCAACCATGGCATTGGCTTCGACGGGCTGCTGGTCGAAGCGGGCTCTGGGGCCGCCGTGCGCATACCATCCGTTGCTGCCGATGGGCACAAAGTGTTTGTCTTCGGTCTGGATGGCGAACAGCCACTCAAGGGCCTTGAGTCCCATATCGATCATGTCGCGGCGCTGCATCCGCTGGCCGGAAAGCAGCAGGGCATGGGGCAATTTGCCGTTGGCATAGTTTAACGTGTTCTCAAGCCAGGGCCAATCGTCGGTCGCATGGCTTTTGAACTGATCGAAAATCCTGTCGGCGAGCACTGTCCGGATTCGGCGCACATCGCTGTCGCCGGAAAATTTCTTCAGGTAGGCATGAATCCCCACGAGACAAAAGGCAACGGCGCGGGGTGAATGAAAATGCTCGGCCGCTGGCAGGGCCTGGTTGAAAAGGGTTGTGCTCATGGCCAGGTGCCCTGGATTGTCTAGAAAAGAAACGGCCTTACCAAGGCACCAAAGGGCGCGGCCATGGGCATCCTCGGACCCGATCTCCTCCATCCACTGCCGGGAGTAGGTCATGAAATTGCGAAAACGTCCATTTTTTTCATTATAGGCATACAGAAGAAAACCGAGATAATGACCGCTGAGAGCATCAAGCCCCCAGCCGTTGGTTGGCAGGTAGCGTTGACCCATGGCGGCCGCCAGCAACGCGCGGGCATTGTCGTCGGTGCAATAGCCATGGGTGCGATCGGGGATCGTGTAGTTGGCATGCTGCAAGATGCCGGTGTCGTCGGTAAAGGCTTTCAGGTGATCCAGCTTGATCTCCGGGAGTTCGAAATTCGTGATAGCCTTGATGTTTTCGACATAGGAATGCCGGGGACGCGGTTTGCGGGTGCGGATTTGCCGCACTTCACTGAAAAGGCGCAGATATTTACGGGATACTTCTTTCCAGACAGCGTCACGGCTATATAGGTAGGCTTTTTTGCGCATGGCGTGCCGATCGATATCGTTTTCCAAAAGATCGATGATTTGCGCGGCCATGGCTTCCGGATTGTGGAAAGGCACAATCCGGCCCCGATCCTCGGCAAGCATCTCGGTGGCATACCAGTAAGGGGTCGAAATGACAGCCTTGCCTGTGCCCATGGCATAGGCAAGGGTTCCGGAGGTTATCTGGGCCTCATCAGGGTATGGGGTCAAATAGATATCGGCGATACCTAAAAACTCGCACAACTCATTGAGCTCAACAAATCGATTTTGAAAAATGACATGCGCACCGATTTCGAGCCGGCGCACCAATTGCTGCAGCATGATACGATAGGCATCCCCTTGGGCCCTTAGAACATGCGGGTGGGTGGCACCCAGGATGATATAGACCACTTCCGGGTGTTTTTGGACGACCGCCGGCAGCGCCTGCAGCACATTTTCGATGCCTTTGTTGGCGGAAAGCAAGCCGAAGGTCAAAAGCACTTTTTTGCCTTCCACGCCGAACTTGTCTTTGTCGAAGCTGGGATCGATAAACGGCGCGTCGGGAATGCCATGGTGGATGAAGGCAATCTTATCCTCGGGCACAGCGTAGATGTCCTTAAGGAACTCGGATGCCTTGCGACTCATAACGACCAATTTGTCGGACAAATCGGATAGCTTGCACATGACGTCGCGGTATTCCGGCGCAGGGTCCTTCAATACCGTGTGCAGCGTGGTCACCACCGGCTTTCGCAGTTCGGCAATAAGTTTAAGAAGATGGCTGCCGGCCGGACCGCCGAAAAGACCGAATTCGTGTTGCACGCAGACGATATCGGTCTGGCTGATATTGAGAAATTGCGACGCCGTGCTGTAGTCATTCAATTTATTCTGATTGATTTCGAAGCGTACTTTTTCGGGGTAGGCATATCCCTCGGGCCGGTCGTTCATGGCCACCGTCCAGCAGTTGATATCGGGTGCTTCCGCCGACAACCCCTCCACCAAATCCATGGTGAAGGTCGCGATACCGCACTGCCGCGGAAGATAGTTGCCGATAACGGCAACCGATTTTATGCCATCATAAGGTTTGCCGGCCGATGTCATGAGCCCTGACTCCAGTCTGCCGAAAGCACGCTAACTTGATTGATCTCGAATTGATCCGCATCGGTTAGGGCAATCCCAGCATACGCCCCCAACGATCAAAGGATCGAGCCAACGTGGTAGACGACATAAATTTTATTCTTTCCATATCGACTTGGTTTTCGCCTTTTTTTGCTTTCGCTTCTCTTTTTTTGATATCGTGCTTTTCTTCTGTTCTTCACGTTTGCTTTTGTCTTTTTTACCTTTATCGCCCATTTAAACCTCGTTTCGTGATGCAAGATTACTTTTAAACTCGCGCATGGCCTTGACAATATCCAGAATCGCAGCGTGCATGCCTTCCGCCAAACCTGCTTTTGGCAGCGGGCCTTTGGACGTCATTTGGCCCGCCCCCTCCGATTTGATTTTTTCCAAAGCCTGAATATGTTTTTCAAAGCGTCGTCGATGATCTTCCTCCGCCTCTTCGAGGACACCGGCATTAATCTGGCGGATAAGCTCATCGGCCTCGGCCAATAATTCAGCCGTTTTCTTGTGTTCCAATTCTGTTTGCATAGGGTCTCCTTCGTGGCTCCTGCGATGGGCCATCTTGTTAGCGATCTATTTCCCGTTGATCAAAGATTTCACTCCCAAGGTTTCGATCAGTCAATTGACGTCGGTGGTCTTGAGGTTCACGCCGCCTTCAGACACCGGCGGCAATACGACGTGTTTGCCCATAAAATCCTAACCTTTTTGAAATGTCCCGCTGGAGGTACGCCCGTTTAACTCTTGTCCCTAAACCGCGATAGGCAGATCAGATCTATTTGGGGATTCGCTTAGAATGTGTAGTTCGCAAATTTTCCGGTAATGGTAACCGTAGATCGCGAGGGTTATGGCAACGGGCATCATGCGGCGCCTTCGTATCAAGGTCCAGATCATCAGCTGCCAGTATTGCCAACGTTCCTTCCCTAAAAATCCGATCCAAAAAGCGGCGCGAAAAAATGAAAAGAAACGCTGCAAACTCAGCGGCTGGGTGATTTCGGGGGCCTTTAACTCCTTCAGGAGGGTTCTGACCCGTTGATAATACCTTTTCGGAGAATAAAGATGTTTCATTATCGAATGATACCCTGCGGTAAGCCGCTCGATGCCCATGCGGGGTATGATATTGGTTGCGCCATCGACATTGTCTCCGCTAAAGGTGTCCGCAACGCGGCGTTCCTGCTGAAGCCGCTCAAAAAGTCGTGTCCCCGGGGGAGCCTGGAGCATGCCCACCATGGCTGTGACGATGCCGCTTTTCTGAATGAAATCGATCTGTCGTCGAAATATCGAGGGCGAGTCGTTGTCAAAGCCGACGATGAAGCCGCCCATCACCTGCAGCCCGGAGCGGTGTATCTTTTTGACATCGCGCAGCAAATCTCTTTGGGTGTTGTGGGTTTTACGGCACTCCTTCAGACTGCCCTCATCGGGGGACTCGATGCCGATAAAGACGGAGTCGAAACCGGCTCTTACCATCAGGTCCATCAGACCGGGATCGTCCGCGAGGTTGATGGAAGCCTCGGTCAAAAAGACACAGCCTCTTTTATCGCGGCGCCATTCGATCAGGGCGGGGAGCAAGTGGCGCTTAAGGTAACCTTTATTGCCGATAAAATTGTCGTCCACGAAAAAAATGCTGCTGCGCCAACCGGTGGCATAAATACGTTCCAGTTCGGCGATGACCTGTTCCGGTGTTTTCATCCGCGATCGATGCCCGAACAATTCGGTCACATTGCAGAATTCGCAGTTGAAAGGGCATCCTCTTGAGAATTGTATGTTCATGGCGGCATATCGTCTTGTATCGACCAGATCCCACGAGGGGGTCGGTGTGTCGCCGATATCGCAGAAATCGGAAGCCCTGTAGAGCCTTTGGGGGTGACCGGCCTGCAGGTCGGACAAAAACGCTGCAAGGGTCACTTCCGCCTCATCAAGAACGAGATGGTCGACTTCACCGAATTGGTCTGGTTCAGCGGTAAAAAGCGGCCCGCCGGCTACAACGGGCAAATTAGAGGCCTTGCAGCGAGCAATAACCGCTTTCGCCGAATTCCGCTGAACCGCCATGCCGCTTACTAAAGCCATATCGGTCCATGCAAAGTCTTTATCGGTGAGGCCCTCCACGTTAAGGTCCACAAGACGCTTCGGCCAGTTGGTCGGCAGAAGGGAGGCGACGGTGATCAGCCCCAGCGGCGGGAAAGCCGCTTTCTTACCGATAAAGCCTAACGCGTAAGTAAAGGACCAAAACGTATCTGGGAACTTGGGGTATATGAGAAGAATATTCATGGGTAAAACTCCCTACTATGAAACATACTGAATTCTATATAATTTCAGCGGCAGTGATTGAATTGGGGTGCTGGTATCTTGCATTCATTTCACTATCGTTCCGGTGAAGGAATATTTTCTTATCGTGTCGGTCAACCATCCCCCC
>JASFTA010000070.1:0-7184 GCA_050114115.1 Desulfobacterales bacterium
GCCGGCCTTCATCACCCCCAACGTGCTCGATGTACTGGTCAAGAATTTCAACATCATGCCCATCGGGACGGCCGACGAAGATCTCAAGGCCATTCTGGGATGAAGCAAAACGACCCCATCCGGTAAGCTGTCCGCCAGGGCGGCGATCCGGACGGGGATGATAGGCGTATGACCCGGGCGGGGGTTGCGCACCCCAAGACCGGCGCCGGACCGCGCACCGGCGGACTGACCGCAGACAGGAGGTAAGACGATGAAATGCCCCGGACAGGACATGCAATTCTGGAAGCCCGGCGACATCTACGAAGTGGATTGCCCCGGCTGCGGTCGAACGGTCGAATTCTTCAAAGACGATACGGCCCGTCGCTGCGGTCATTGCGGACACCGTTTTGCCAACCCCAAGATGGATTTTGGCTGTGCGGCCTACTGTCCCTATGCCGAGCAGTGTATCGGGGACCTGCCCCCGGAGGTGGCGGCCCAACAGGAAAACCTGCTTAAGGACAAGGTGGCCATCGCGGTCAAACAGCATTACGGCCGCGATTTCAGAAGCATCGGCCACGCCTCGCGGGTGGCGCGCTATGCCGAACAGATCGCGCGGGAGGAAAATGCCGGCCTGGCCTTGGTGTTGACGGCCGCTTACCTGCTGGAGGTGGATGGGCGCGAGCCGGCTGGAAACGAACAAGATTCGGTGGCCCGCCGCATCCTCGAACGGGTCAAGGCCCGCCCGGAACTGACGGATCAGGTCTGTGAACTGATCACCCACCGCCACCGCTTCGGCAACAATGCCAGCCTCGAGGCGCGCATCATCCACGATGCCGACCTGCTGGCCCGGCTCGAGGAACAGAAACGCGATCATGGTCTGGAAGCCGAGGCTCTGGAAAAGGCGGCCGGTGACTGCCTGACGGCAGCCTGTCGAAAACAGGCGGCGGCCATGCAGGGGGGCGACTGACGCTGCCCGCGCGCGCAGACGCGAATTCCCTCGAGGTCGGTTGACCGTGGTTATGCCGCTTTGATCCACACGAAAAGGAAGTTCACGATGAAAATCGTTCGCAAGATAATTCAAATCGACGAGGAACTCTGCGACGGCTGTGGTCAATGCGTCACCGGCTGTGCCGAGGGCGCGCTGGATGTCGTCGACGGTAAGGCCAAGGTGATTTCCGACAACCTCTGCGACGGATTGGGGGCCTGCATTGGCGAGTGTCCCACCGGCGCCCTGAAAATCATCGAGCGCGAGGCCGATCAGTTCGACGAGGCAGCGGTTGAGAGGCATTTAGAGCGCCGTGAGGCGAGCGGCGAAAAACCGGTGATGCCCTTCCCGACCGGTGGCTGTCCTTCGGCGGGCATGAAGATGTTTGCCCCCCGCAGCGCCGGTGAACCGCCAGCGCCGGGAATCCTCGCCGACGAACCGGCGACCGATTCGGCCCTGACCCATTGGCCGATCAAAATCCGACTGGTGCCGCCCCACGCGCCATTTCTAAAAAAAGCCCATCTGCTCGTGCTGGCCGACTGCGGCGCGGTGGCCTTCCCCACCTTGCACCGCGACTACCTGCAGGGCCGGGTGGTTTTGATCGGCTGTCCCAAGTTTGACGAGTACCACGAGTATATCGAACGTTTCGCCCAGATTTTCGCCCAGGCCGAAATCCAATCGGTCACGGCCGTGCGCATGGAAGTGCCCTGCTGCGCCGGCTTGCTGGTGATTGTCCAGAAAGCAATGGAAAAGGCCGCTTTGGATATCCCCTTGGAAGAAGTGGTCATCGCGGCCCGTGGTCAGCGGGTCGAGGCCTAACGGCCTGATAGCGTTTCGGGCGCTGGCCAGGGTGTGACGGCCGCGCCCGGAACAATGTCATCCTCCCCTGCCTGGGGCGCTTCCCGGCACTCACCGGGAATAGGCATTCGTTGAGACCCCCCCGGACCCCGAAACGGCATGGTGAAACAGCTCAGCCGGAGGCCATGCCGGGCACATGGCGGGATTGTCCTGCAAGTAAACCGCTTGAAACCGTTTTGCGGTTCTGTTATGGGAGAATGGTTCTTGCGGCACTTCTGATCGTTTCCGAAACCCTAAACGACGTTCTCGATTTTCCCAAAGGTTTTCTTGTTCGGCATTGAGTGTATCACCTTGTTGTTCCGTGATACAGAATTGTATCGGCCTGTGTGTCCCTTCCTAATGAAACGATAAAAAGCACCTGCTCTGCGGGTTAACCACGATTTCACCCAATTTGATGGTCATTGTTAGGGTGGCGACGACTGTATCATGAATCAGGCAATGGTGCCGCCGCCGGTGTTCAAGTTTGAGTGCGATTGACGGATTTATTTAAAATTAGCAAGTAATTCCAATATATTGACGTAAGAAAAGCCAGAATGGCATGTTATTTGATTATCAAACACGGAGAATCAATTGTTTCACTTTCCGTGGGCGACGATCATTGCCGTCGCCGAAAGGCGCCATCCAGGTTTTGAAGCCCTGCAATCACAATCTCCGAAGAGCGCTGAGCCTGGTCGAGGAGATGATCGATCTGGCCGATCAGGGTGATGCCGACCGCGAAGACGTGGGCTGCGGCGTTCTTTACGGCATCATCCGGGATTCCGCTTACAAGATCCAAAAGATGGCCCGGGAAGAGAAACGCCGACATCAGGAAAAAGGCTGGTGGGCGGCTGAATCCTGACACCGCCCGCTGCTGGTCATTGCGACGAACTTAATTTCAACCATCATTGCCGGGCGAGGGGAGGGCGGACAGCCTTCCGGGCTCCCCGGCCCTCAAGCGCAAAGGAGAAAGACATGGCTGAAAAACTTCAGGTTTACAAGTGTGATCTTTGCGGGAACATCGTCGAAGTGCTTCACGGTGGGGCCGGCGAACTGGTCTGTTGCGGCCAGCCCATGAAACTGTTTACCGAGAACACGGTGGACGCGGCCAAGGAGAAGCATGTGCCGGTGGTCGAAAAGGTGGACGGGGGCTACAAAGTCAAGGTGGGCGACGTCCCCCACCCCATGGAAGAAAAACATTATATCGAGTTCGTCGAACTGATTGCCGACGGCAAGGTGTACCGCCAGTTTCTGAATCCCGGTGAGGCGCCGGAAGCGATGTTCTGCATCGAGGCGGCCCAGGTGTCGGCGCGTGAGTACTGTAATCTGCACGGGCTGTGGAAGGCCTAATGCCCCTCGGCCTGAGGTATCAATCCATCGGCGGCGCCGGATGATTGCCGGCCCGACGGCTGGACGCCCGGTGCCCGCCAAGGTTTCGGATGATGAGGTGAACCATGAACACTTGGAAATGCTCCAAATGCGGTTATACCGTCAAGCAGGAAGCCCCGCCGGAACCCTGCCCCTCGTGCCAGGAAAAATGCGAGTTTCTCAATGTGACCTGCTATACGCCCGATTGCGACGACAAGGGCATCGATCAGCGCATTCGCTAGAGGGAGAAATTCAACATGGCCAGAACGCTCATTGCTTATGCCACACGAACGGATGAAACCGCCCGGATCGCCGATTTGATTGGCGAGGGTTTGCGCTTCGCGGGCCATGAGGCCGTTGTGAAGAGCATCAAGGAGATCAAATCCGAAGCCGCTCTCGACGGTTATGATGCCTATGTCTTCGGCTCCCCAACCTATCACGGTGAAATGCTGCAAGGCATGAAGACCTTTCTTTTTCTGGCCGAGAAAGCGTCCCTGGAGGGCAAGGTCGGCGGCGCCTTCGGCGCGCATGGCTGGAGCACCGAAGCCCCGGAGCGGATTTTCGAGACCATGAAGACCATCTTCAAGATGAAAATGGTCAGCGGGCCGCTGTTGCTCAAATCCAGTGACCTGGGCGGCGGCATTCAAATGGCCCAGGACTATGGCCGCGAGATTGCCGCCAAGTTGAGTTGACTCAATCGGGCCGCAAGGCTTTTTCAATTCACCCCCATGCTTTAGTTTTCGGAGGATAACATGTCGACACCTCAGCACTGCCCCGGATTTGAAGATTTTCGTAACCTGAAATCATTTACCTGCAAATGCCCGGAGTGTGGCGCCGAGCTTGAAATCTTTTCGGATGAATTCGACAAACCGCGCAACTGCAAGGGCTGCGGCAAACCGGTCGATTTCAGTCAATGCCAACTTTCGGGCGAAGCCAAAAGCACATCGCCACGTTAGGATAGATGCCGTCCCTTGCGGGATGGACACCACGTTAAATTCGGCGGTTCGGTTGTCGCATGACCGACAATGGGCCCCGCAATCTTTAATTTCCCGAACGTTTTAACTTGAGGACGATTCGGGCAGGTGGTCTGTTGGCCCCTGATGTTGGAGGCGTTTTATGGATGTTGTCACGCTCTCGCGTTTACAGTTTTATGCGACCTCGGCCTTTCATTTTCTTTTTGTCCCTTTGACCCTGGGCCTAAGCTGGGTGGTGGCGTACATGGAAACCCGCTATGTGCGTACCGGTGACAAAACCTATCTGGCCATGACCAAGTTCTGGGGCAAGATCTTTCTGATCAATTTCGCGGTGGGGGTCGTCACCGGGATTACCCTCGAGTTTCAGTTCGGCACCAATTGGTCCGGCTATTCCAAATACATGGGGGATATCTTCGGAACGATTCTGGCCATCGAAGCCACGGCCGCCTTTTTCCTGGAGTCCACCTTTATCGGCATCTGGCACTTCGGTTGGAAAAAGCTCTCCGCCAAGGCGCACGCCGCCGTGGCCTGGCTGGTGGCCATCGGGGCCAACCTTTCGGCGGTCTGGATTCTGATCGCCAACTCCTGGATGCAGAATCCGGTGGGCTACACCATCCGCGGGGGGCGTGCCGAACTAACCGATTTCTTTGCCGTGATCACGCAGAAATTCGCTGTCTTGCAGATCGCGCACGTCTTGAGCAGCGCCTTCGTGCTGGCCGGTTTCCTGATCATGGGCATCAGCGCTTATCATCTCCTGCGCAAGCAGAGCGTGGATTTCTTCACGCGCTCTTTCCAGATCGGGCTGGCCTGCGGGCTGGTGGGCTCTCTGGTGGTGGCCATCCAGGGCGATCTGCACGCCAAGGACGTCACCGAGAAGCAACCGGTCAAGCTGGCGGCGATGGAGTCGATCTGGGAGACCACGCGCCAGGCGCCGATCTACCTTGTGACCCTGCCGGATGAGGAAAACGGCCGCAACGCCATCGAGTTTCTGCCGATCCCCGGGGCCCTGAGTTTTCTGGGCCATGGCGATGTCAATGCCGAAATACAGGGCTTGAATGATTTTCCCCGCGACGAGCGCCCCCCGGTGCTGCTGACCTTCCTGGCCTTCCGGGGTATGGTGGGACTGGGCACCTTTTTCATCCTGATCAGCATCTATGCCTTCTTCCGGCGCAAGAAACTGATGGAGAGCCCGTTGCTGCTGAAGATCCTGGTATTCTCCATCCCGCTGCCCTATATCGCTATCCAACTGGGCTGGGTGGTGACCGAGCTCGGACGTCAGCCCTGGATCGTATGGGGCATGCTGCGCACCGCCGATGCGGTATCGGCCGTGTCGGTCCTGCAGGTGGCCACCACCCTGGTCGGTTTTTTACTGATCTACAGCCTGCTGGGCATCGTGGGGTATTATCTGATCATCAAGCATGCCCAACAAGGACCGCAGTTGGAGAGCGCCTGATGCGGTACGCATCGGGGAAAATGCTTTACCAAAGATTTTTGACCAAACCGGGCCACTCTGGGTCCCGGTACGAGGGGGCATAAATGGATTTACAGGCAATCTGGTTTTTTCTCTGGGGCCTTCTGTGGGCGATTTTTTTCATGACCAGCGGCTTTGATTTTGGGATTGGCACGCTTTTGCCCTTCATCGGTAAAACCGATGAGGGCAAGCGCAGCATGATCGCGTCGCTGGGGCCGTTGTGGCACGGCAATCAGGTCTGGCTGATCACTGCCGGCGGGGTTACCTTCGCGGCTTTTCCCGTGGTTTACGCGGTCATGTTCTCCACCCTTTACTCGGCCCTGATGCTGGTGCTGTTCACCCTCATCCTGCGCGGGGTGGCCATTGAGTTTCGCTCCCAAAGCGCTGACCCGCGCTGGCAGAAACTCTGGGAGACCTGCATATTCATCGGCAGTTTTGGGCCCGCCCTTTTGTTTGGTGTGGCCTTCGCCAACATCTTCAAGGGCATTCCCTTCGACGCGGAGGGGATCTATCATGGCAATCTGCTGACCCTGCTCAATCCCTACGGTCTTTTGGGAGGTGTCCTTTTCGTCATGCTGTTTTTGCAGCATGGCGCGCTGTGGCTGGCCATCAAGACCGCCGGTGAGGTCCAGCAGCGGGCCATCGCGGTGGCTCAAAAGGCCTGGCCGGTATTGGTGGCCGTGGCGGTCATCTTTCTGGTGGCCAGCTGGTTTGCCACCGACCTTTACGCCAACTACCTGAATTATCCGGCGTTGTTCCTGGTGATTGCCGTCACGGTGGCCGGCCTGCTGGCGGCGCGAGTGTTCATGGCCCGCCAGACCTGGCTCAAAGCCTGGGGGGCCTCGGCGATGGCCATCGTGGGGGCTACGTTCTACGGTGTGATCGGCCTGTTTCCGAACCTTTATCCCTCCAGTTTGGATGTGGCCTTCAATTTGACGGCGCGCAACGCCAGCTCCAGCCCATTGACCCTCAAGATTATGCTGGTGGTGGTGATTGTCTTCGTTCCGATCGTCCTGATCTATCAGATCTGGGCCTATAAATTATTCATCGACAAGATCTCGGCTGCCGATCTGGCCCATGAAGAGGGTGCCTACTAAATTGGGTTTGGCCTCAGGCTTTATCTGTTCATAACAAGGAGCACTTCTTGAAAACGAGATTCCGACTTCTGATCCTGGCCCTGCTCATCATTTCCACCGGTGCCGCCTATGCCCTCACGGTCCAGACGGAAAACCGCGGGGCGGAGAACATCGAACTCTACGGTGGCAAAAGCGGCCCGGTCCCTTTTCCGCATTTGGCCCACCAGGACGCGGTGGCGGACTGTAAGGTCTGCCATGAACTGTTTCCGCAGGAAATCGGTGGCATCGAGAAACTGAAAGCCAGCGGTCAACTCAAGAAAAAGCAGATCATGAACAAGCACTGCACCAAGTGCCATCGCCAGCTCAAGAATGAAGGCAAGCCAACCGGGCCGACCACCTGTAAGGCTTGTCATATCAAGGCTGAGTAATCAAGGACCCAAGATCGTTCATGAAAAATTGGTTAAGCGTCCGAGGGCTGCGCAATGTCGCCTGCGGAC
>JASFTA010000071.1:0-7172 GCA_050114115.1 Desulfobacterales bacterium
CACCCAGCTAACCGCAACGCCAACAATGCCGATCCAGCCCCACCAGGGGAAGGTGTGGCGGCCTGCGGGTGGTGAAGTTGGTCCGACCGCAGCGGCGGCCAGACGAACAAACGGCCAGCTGCAGACCAGCACGAGCAGACCGATAAGGGCAAACGCGGTCCAGGAGAACGGGGCGTGGGTTACAAAACGGGTGTGCGGGGGAAATTCCAGATAAGGCGCGACGGGCCGGCCGGCGGCAACCAGGCCGAGCAGCGGGGCCCCGACCAGCAGGAGGGTCATCAGGGCGGCCCGCAATAGGGTTTCAGCAAATCGCTTCATGGCCACGGGCGAGTCGGCCGCTCAGGCCGATCTCATGGGTGTCCGCTCCCAAAAGACAGCTTCGGGACCCGCCCGGCGTTCGTGCCCTTGGGGAATTTTCAACTTAGCCGGGCTACGCTTGCGGCTTCCAGATCACGGCGGCTTGCTGAACCCCAATTGACCCTTTCGGGATGGGCACTAGCGCGCCGATTCTTCAATCAGATCGGACGGTATCTCGCAGGCGTCCGATGATTGGCCCTTCTGGGTTTCGACGTAATGGGCCGCCGCCAGGGCGGCCGTACTGCCGTCGGCGGCCGAAATCACGATCTGGCGGGCATATTTTTCCCGCAGATCCCCGATGGCGAATACGCCCTGAATCGCGGTCTCGCACTTTTCATCGGTCATCACATTACCGTCGGCATTCATGCGGACCCCGGCCGGGACGATCTGGTTGTTGGGCTCGAAGCCGATGAAGATAAAAACCCCATCGGTGGGCAGATCGCGCATTTCACCGGATACCGTATCCTCGAGGGTCACGGCCTCGACCCCGTCGCTGCCCGCCTTGATGGCCGTGGCTACCGTATGCCAGAGGATTTCAATCTTGCAGTCGTCCATGACCCGTTTCTGCAGGATCTTGCTGGCGCGCAGTTCATCGCGCCGGTGGACCAGGTAGACTTTGGTGGCCAGCTTGGCCAGGTAGAGCGCTTCTTCCGTGGCGGTGTCGCCGCCGCCGACAACGACCACCGTTTTGTTGCGGAAGAAAAAGCCGTCGCACACCGCGCAATAGGAAACCCCCCGGCCGTAATACTCGTCTTCACCCGGAATGCCCAGTTTGCGTGGGCTGCCGCCCGTGGCCAGAATGACGGCATGGGCATCCAGGGTGCGGCCGTCGGCCAGGTGGACATGGTGGTAGTTAAGCCCCGGTTCGACTTCACTGACTTCCTGAGAGAGGATTTCCAGACCGTAGGCCTGGGCGTGCTCCAGAAATTTCATGGCCAGTTCGGCGCCGCTGGTATGCTCGAAGCCCGGGTAGTTCTCGACTTCGTCCGACATGACGACCTGGCCGCCGGTAACCCCTTTTTCGACCAGGACCGTTTTCATCGCGGCGCGCATGGCGTAGATACCGGCCGAGAGTCCGCCGGGTCCACCGCCGATTATTATCAAATCATAAGCCTGACTGGTCGTCATGGCGATCCTCCTCTTGCGCCGGGCATATGGGGCGCGTCCTCCTGTTTAGGCGGGGCAATCGGGCCGCCCATGGTCTTGGGTATGGGCCTCGAGGGCCGCCATCAGCCGCCGTGTGCGTGGACCTGGACGGCCCTCCCCGATGATGACATCATCGATCCGCACCACCGGTACGATGCCCTTGTTGGTGCCGGTGATGAAAACTTCGGCTGCCGCGATCAATTCCGGGAAGCTCAGATCGCGAACCTCGATGGTAAACATTGCTTCGGCCATTTGCAGGATGACCCCTCGTGTAATGCCTGCCAGGATCCGTCTTCCCGGAGTCACCAGCCGATCGCCCACAAAGGCAAATATATTGCTGGTCGTGCATTCGTAAACCAACCCGTCGCGATCGACATAGGCCGATTCGACCGCACCTTTTTCCCGGGCCTTCTGCAAAGCGATGGTCGCCGAGAGATAGTTGATGCTTTTGGCGCCGGGCAGGATCCGCCGACTGGTCATGGTCGTGATCTTGACCCCGTCGGTGTACCATTCACGGGGTTGGCCGGGCAATACCGAGACCAGCACCAGCAGCCGCGGCTGCCCCTGGTGGGTCATGAAATCGACGCTGGAGCCCCCCGTGATGATGATGCGGATGTTGGCCTCCTCATGATGGCGATTGCGCGCCAGCGTATCGAGCACGACCTGTTTGATGTGATCGCTATTACCGGGCAGGGGAAGCCCCATTTTTTGGGTGGATGCGATCAAACGCTTCAAGTGCGCATCCAGGGCGAAAGGCTTCCCGCCGTAGGTGCGCAGCAACTCGAAGGCGCCCAGCCCCCTCAGCACGGCCAAGTCGGTGACCGGTATGACGGCGTGCTCCGCGGGTACGAATTCTCCGTCGATGTAGTAGATATCCATAAAGCACCTGGGCTGGCCCCCGTGGTTGGGGGGACCATGCGGGAGCCTTGAAAGGCCCGCCGGGCTTGCGATCGATTCCTGCCGCCGGCAACATATTTCGGCTTTCCCATATCAGGATGACCATTAGTTTGCAATCACTGCCTGAGGGATGGCGAAACCAGGGGCCCGCCCCCTCAAGATGGTGCGCGCGGCTTGACGGCGGGCGCGTCGCGATCGTTCTTGACGGGCGCCCTGCGGCCCCCGCCGCGGATCTTGGGCGCGCTTTGCGGATGGACAGGAGGACCTCTTTTACGGTAGAGCAGCAGGGCCATTACCCCTCTTAAATCAAAGGAGACCTGCCGTGAGCACCTATGAATTCTACCGGGTTGAAAAAAAGCCGCCCGTGGCGTGGGTGATGCTTAACCGACCTGCCAAGAAAAATGCCATGAATCCCCCGGCCTGGAAGGAAACCCTTCCGATTTTCCGCGATCTCGACCAGGATCCCGAAATCCGGTGCATCATCCTGGCGGCCGAAGGCGACTGCTTTTCGGTCGGTATCGATCTCGTCGAAATGTCCGCGGCCATCCCCGAACTCGGGGAAAAGAACCAGATGGGGGGCGTCAAATGGCGCTTGCTGGAAAAAATCGACCGCCTGCAGACCGCTTTTACCTGCATTGCGCAATGCCGCCAGCCGGTGATCGCTGCCATTCACGGTTACTGTCTGGGGGCCGGTCTGGATATGGTCACGGCCTGCGACATCCGTTTGTGCTCGCAGGATGCGGTCTTCGCGCTCAAGGAGGCCGCCGTGGGGTTTGTGGCCGATGTGGGGGTGCTTCAGCGGTTGCCGTTGATCGTGGGCCAGGGACTGACGCGCGAACTGGCCTTCAGCGCCCGCACGATCGACGCGGTCCGCGCCCGGGAAATCCTTCTGGTCAACGACGTCCTGGAAGATCGCCACGCACTCCACCGGCGTGCCGAAGCACTGGCCGCGGAGATAGCGGCCAACGCCCCCCTGGCGGTGCAGGCCAGCAAGGCGGTCCTCAATTTCGGCGTGGACAAAACGGTTGACGAAGGGCTGCGCTACGTGGCCGCCCTGAGCGCCACGATCGTTCCCTCCGAGGATTTGTTCGAGGCCTTCACGGCCTTTATGGAAAAACGCCCGCCGCGCTTCGCCGGCCGTTAGGCCGCTCCGGTAATGGCGCCGGGCCAAACCCACGAATTGTTACCAGTTCCACATGACGGGATTGTCATCCAGGTGGTCGGTGACCAGGCGACCGATCCGATCCATGGCTTCCAGATCCTCCGGGGACAGCTCGATCCGGGCGGCGGCGGCGTTTTGCCGAGCCTGTTCGGCATTGCGCGCCCCGGCAATGGCACAGGTATTGGGCTGGGCCACGACCCAGGCCAGGGCCAACTGGCCCAGGGTGGCTTCGTAGCGCGTCGCGATGGGGGCCAGCTGGCTGAGGGCCGTATGCGCCCGTTCGAGATTCGCAGGCTGGAAGAGGCGGTTTTTATAGCGGTTATCCGCCCGCTTGAACCGGTGATCCCGGGCGAACTTGCCGGTCAAAAGACCCTGGGCCATGGGGGAGTAGGCCAGGATTGTCAGGCCGTGTTCCAGGCACAGGGGCCGGGCGTCCTGTTCCACCTGGCGCCAAAATAGAGAATAAGGTGGCTGCAGGCTGACGACGTCGCCATGTACTAAGGCCTCGGCCAGTTGCGTCCGCGAGAAATTGGACACGCCGATCGCCCGAATCTTGCCCTGTTCCCTAAGCCGGACCAGCGCCTGCATGGTCTCTTCGATTGGCACCTGATCGCTGCCGAAAGACCCGGAAGGCCAATGGATCTGGTAGAGATCGATGTAATCGGTTTTCAGGTTGACCAGCGAGCGTTCACAGGCGGCCATGACCTGGTCGTGGCGCATCTCGTTGGCGAATACTTTGGTGGCAATTACGACCCGGTCGCGGTCTTGTCCGACCGCACGGGCCACCATGCGTTCGGAATGCCCGTTGCCGTAAACCGAGGCCGTGTCGATGGCGGTGATGCCGTTATCCAGGGCACAGCGGATGGCGCGGACCGATTCGGCGTCATCGATATCCGTCCACATCTGGCGTCCGGCCTGCCAGGTTCCCATAATAACCGGTGAAATTGTGATGGCGCTGGTTCCCAAACGGCGTGGCGGCATGTTATCCTCCCATTTTCAGGTTGACCCTGATGATCATTAATCCACATTCACGAGACAGGAGTCAAGCATGCAAGATCCCGTGGCGCATTTCTGGAAGCTACGCCTGGAGGCAGCGAAAGAAATCCTTGAAAAAAACAATTTTGAAGTTCATATCGCCCCGGATCGGGAGACCGCCGTGGCACTGGTCATGGAGACCCTCCTGCCCAAGATCGCACCGGCCAGCTTATCCTGGGGCGGTTCCAAAACGTTTGTGGACAGCGGTCTCTATGAGCGTTTGAAAGCAATTGAAGATCTGACCGTTTGGGACACCTACGATCCAACCCTCACCGATGGCGAGAAGCGGGAGCGGCGCCGCCAAGCCCTGCTGGTGGATTTATTCATCACCGGCACCAATGCCATTTCGGAAAGCGGCCACCTGATCAACCTGGACATGATCGGCAATCGGATCGCGGCCCTGACCTTCGGACCGCGCAACGTTATCGTCCTGGCGGGCCGCAACAAACTGGTGGCCGATCTGGAAGGCGCCTGGGAGCGGATCAAGAGCTACGCCGCCCCGGTCAACTGTATGCGTCTGGATAAGAAGACCCCTTGTGCCGCCACGGGTTTTTGCCAGGACTGCAAGAGTCCTCAGCGCATTTGCAATACCTGGACGATAACGGAGAAGGCCTTTCCCAAGGGCAGGGTCAAAATCGTGCTGATCAATGAAGACCTGGGGTTCTGAGCCTCGATGCGTCGCATTAAACTCATTGCGGTCGATCTCGGGTTCGGGTTTACCAAGGGATTCGACGGGCAGCGGTCGGTCATCATTCCGTCGGTTCTGTCCGAGCATGGACGTACGGTCGATTCACCGGGCCCCGACCGGCTCGGACAGGACCGGGGGTTTCACATTATGACGGATGACGGCACCTTCTTTGCCGGGTGCCGCGCCGATGGCGACTGGTGCTCCTCCCTTCAGCCCCGTCAGCCCGACCGACTCTTCGGTGACCACGGCAAGCGCCTGATTCTGTCGGTCCTGTCGGACTATACGACAATGGAAAGCCCTTTGCATCTGGTGCTCGGTCTGCCGGTCAGTCACTGGCAGCGCCTCAAAGACGCCTTTGTGGAGCGCCTGATCGGTTACCACAAGGTCCATTCACTTCAGCCGGACGGCAGCCGGATTCCTAAAAATTTTTATATCCGCAAGATCCACACCGTTCCCCACCCCATGGGTACCTACCTCGGTATGCTCATGGACGCCAATGGCCGGATGCGTGACGAAGCCCTCAAGGAACAGAAAATCGTTCTGGTTGATATCGGTTTTGGCAGCACGAATGTAATTGTTGTGGAGCGCATGCGCCTGAGCAACCGCTGCAGCGGCACCATTGATCTGGGTGTCGGTCGCGGCTTTGAAGCCATCGACCGCAAATTGCGTCAGGAAACCGGATACGTCCCTCGTTTCGACCGGCTTTACCAGGCCGTGCGGATGGGGTCCATCCGCATCGAAGGACAGACGTACAACCTTGAACGAATCCGCGCAAAAGCCTTTGGTTGCCTGGCCGAAGAATTGGCCGACCGCATCGACCGCATGATGACCGTGGAATGGGACCTGGACCGCCTCGTGCTGACCGGCGGCGGGGCCCGGGAATTGGCTGAGGCGATCGGCCCCCTCCTGCCCGGGGAGGTGTCTGTGATCGAAAACCTCCAGGACCTCCGCTTGAATAACGTTCAGGGGCAACTGCGTTTGGCCCGGGCCCGCTGGGGCACCTAGAGATCCTGCCGGACTACGGGCGTAGAGCTCCGAAGCGGTGGCGCAGCTGTTTTCCGCCTTAGAAAGTGATGAGCGCGAATGCCGAACCCATCCCGGAAGGGGCTACCGCCGGATGATGCCCGCAGGACGGAGGATTTCCGAGCGGCGCTGCCATCGCTTTTGCTCCTGACGATGATTTTCTTCTTGAATTTTCTAGGGCGGATCATCATGGCCCCGCTGTTGCCGGTAATCCGTGACGATTTTAGCCTGGACCACAGCGGGGCCGGTCGTTTTTTTCTGCTGCTCTCCTGTGGCTACTTCACCGCCTTGCTGGGCTCCGGATATTTAGCCGGCCGTATCGCCCACCGCCGGGTGATCGTTTTATCTTGCGTGGGCACAGGACTGGCCTTGTTAGGCATCGCCCTGGCGCAAGAAGTCGCCTGGATCTGCGCGGGTCTTTTCGGCCTGGGGCTAGCGGCCGGGATTTATCTCCCTTCGGGGATTGCCTCGATAACCGACCGCGTGCCCGCCCGCCACTGGGGCAAAGCCTTGGCCATCCACGAGCTGGCCCCCAATTCCGCTTTTCTGCTGGCGCCCCTGCTGGTGGAAGCCCTTCTGGGATATTTGAATTGGCGCTTCAGCCTGATGCTGCTGGGTTTCGTCACCCTGATGCTGGCCGGGTTTTTCAGTTGGCGTGGGCAGGGCGCCGGCTATTGCGGTGAGCGGCCCGATCTTCGGGCGATGACGGCCATGGCCGCCAATCCTGCCGTGTGGCGGATGATGCTGCTGTTTAGCATCGGCATTGCCGGCACCCTGGGGGTCTACTCAATGCTGTCGCTTTTTCTGATCAGCGAACATGGTCTGGAGCGGCAATGGGCCAACAACCTCTTGGCGTTCTCGAGA
>JASFTA010000072.1:0-7056 GCA_050114115.1 Desulfobacterales bacterium
ACGGGCAAAAACGGAATCAACGGCGATGATGTCTAAAACGTTATAAATTATTCGTATTGAAATTGAATGTCAATTATATTATCGGCAACAACGGTTGCCGCTTTACGCACGCTCGAGGGCCGGGGCACCACCGGGGGGGACCGCCATACAATTTAGGGGCGGCATCAGGGAGACAGAGCACACGATGCTCAGCGTTGAAAATATTTACAAGGCCTACGGCCAGCATAAATTGTTCGAGGGCATCAACTTCCGCTTGAACACACGGGAAAAAATCGGCCTGGTGGGCCGCAACGGGCATGGCAAGACGACCCTCTTGCGTTTGATCGTCGGCCAGGAGGAACCGGATGACGGTGCGGTGATTCAACCCCGCAACTACCGCATCGGATACGTTCGCCAGCACCTGGCGTTCACCCAGCCGAGTATATTGGCCGAAGCCATTTCGGGGCTCCCCGCCCATGAATCCGACCAACACTGGAAGGCGGAAAGGATCTTGGCCGGTCTGGGGTTTTGCCCCCAGGCTCAAAAGCGCCCCCCGGCTGAATTTTCGGGAGGATACCAGGTGCGTCTGAATCTTGCCAAAGTACTGATTTCGGAGCCGGACCTGCTGCTGTTGGACGAACCGACCAACTATCTGGATATCACCTCCATCCGCTGGGTCATCCGCTTTCTACAGGGCTGGCCCCGCGAATTGCTGCTGATCACCCACGACCGGTCATTCATGGACCAGGTGGTCACCCACGTGGTCGGCATTCATCGCCGCCGCGCCCGCAAAATCAAGGGCGACACCGCCAAGTACTATGACCAGGTGGCGCAGGACGAGGAAGTTTACGAAAAGACACGTCAGAACGATGAACGGCGCCGCAAGGAGATCGAGCTTTTCATCAGCCGTTTCCGGGCCAAGGCCCGCCTGGCCAACATGGTCCAATCGCGGATCAAGACCCTCGGCAAAATGGAAAAAAAGGATCGCCTGGAAACCCTCCGCAGCCTCGATTTCGCCTTTCGCGACCACCCCTATCGTGGTCGCCAGATGATGACCGTCGAAAACCTGGCCTTCGGCTACCCGGACAGCCCGCCCCTTTTCCAGAATCTGTCCTTCAATGTCAATCGGGGGGACCGTATCGCCGTCATCGGCCGCAACGGACAGGGGAAAACCACGCTGTTGAAAACCCTGGCCGGCATCCTGGCCCCTGCAGAGGGCACCACCCGGCGCAACCCCAATGTCAGGATGGGCTTTTACGAGCAGACCCATACCACCCGCCTGGTGCCCTCCCGGACGGTGGAAGAGGAAATCCTTTCGGCCCACGGGGATCTGGATCGTCAGGTTGCCCGCAGTATCTGCGGTGCGATGATGTTTTCCGGCGATGAGGCCCTGAAAAAAATCCAGATCCTCTCCGGAGGGGAGAAAAGCCGCGTGCTGCTCGGGCAACTGCTAGCCCAGCCGCTCAATCTCCTGCTCCTCGATGAACCCAGCAACCATCTCGATATGGAATCCTGTGACGCCCTGCTGGCCGCCATCGATCAGTTCGCGGGCGCGGTGATCATCGTCACCCACAACGAAATGTTCCTGCACGCCGTAGCCCGGCGTCTGATCGTTTTTCAAGAGGACCACGCGGTTGTATTCGAGGGCGGCTACCAGCGTTTTCTGGATTCAGGCGGCTGGCACCAGGAAGCGGAAATGGCACCGTCGAACCGCCCTCACGAAGACGCCGGCCCGGTCAAGCGAACCCGCAAGCAATCGCGTCGCGAACGCTCCGAAATCCTGACCCGGCGGAGCAAGGCCCTCAGGCCGCTGGAAAAGGACATGGCCGAAATCGAAGGGGTGATCGAAACCTGCGAGCAGCGGCTCCAGAGCCTGCACACCGACATGCAGCGGGCCACGGCCCGCCGCGACGGCCAGCAGATTGCCAAGCTGGGGCGCGCCATCAAGGAATGCGATCAGACGATCGAAACCGGTTTCGATCGTCTGGAGCGCTTGAACACCGAACTTGAGGCGGCCAAGGCCCGTTTCGATGCCCAGCTGGCGCAGCTCGAGGCCAGGTGAGCGGCCGTCGTCATCAGCAGGCCGCTATATCTCAACAAGAAAGCGAATCGATATAATGGAAACCGACAAGCAACCTCAAATCATTCTGGTCTGTCAGCAAAACGGCAGCGGTGAAGCCAAAATCGCTGGGATTCGCCAGTACGGCGGCGACCGCTTCAAAATCGAAACCCACGACATCGACGACCCGCTGCCCGATCTGATCGACGACACGGCGCCCTATCTTCCGTCCCGCCTGGAGGCCGATCTGATCCTGGACTTTCTGAAGCATCCCGATCTTTCGACCGACCTGGCCCGGATGGCCCACGATCAGGGCATACCGGTGGTGGCCTCCGGCAAGAAGATCCCGGAAGCCTTGACGCCGCCCACCTGATGCGGCCTGCCCCGGCAGGATTGTCTGGGGAAGTATGGCCGTCATTTCGGAAGTCCGGAATTCAGGGTCAAAACATCGGATGGCCGCGTTGAAACGGTGGAAGTGCGTCGGGGTGCCCCTTGTGGTGCCACCTGGGAAGCGGCACCGCGCGTCATCGGCTTGCCGCCGGACAAGGCGGCCGTGCGCATCGGACTGGAGGTTCAGTATCTGTGCGTGGCCGACCCGGCCGGATGGGATCCGATCCACGGTAAAAGCCCGGTCCACTTCGCCGGCAAGGTCCATCAGAAGGCCTTTCTCAAGGCGTTGCGCGACGAAGACACATAAGGTGCCGGCCGGAAGACGCATTCAACGGGTTGATACCGGCCGGATCGGGTTGTTTCACAGGCTGTTGATGCCCGTCCGGATCAGGCCTGCCGGCGGGAAAAAACCTTCCAGATGCCAAAGGCGATGACTGCGCTCAAAAACCCTTGGAGCAAGTTGGGGATAAGTTCCGCCAGGGCCGCGGCACGATCCGTGACCCCGAAGAAGGGAATCGACTGCGCCAGCCACGGATAGATGTAGGCTTCGAAGATGTAATACCCGCCGACCAGCACGACAATGCCCAGGGCGAGCGCCATCAATACCCGGGGTGTCGTGGTTTTACGGCCACCCACCAGACCGATCAGCAACCCTTCGAGGCCCTTGACAATCCCCGTGGCCAGAATGAACTGCGGAAACCCGATCGCATCCGCCAGGGCCGGGCCGACCAGGCCGACGGCCCCCCCGACCAGTGGTCCATAGAGCAGGGCTGCCGCCATCACGAAGGTATCCCCCAGGTTGAAATAGCCACCGGAGGCGGGGATCGGAATGCGAATGACCGTCGTACCCAAAAACGAAAGCGTGATAAAAGCCACCGTCACGCCGACGCGCAGCAATTGTTGCATCTGAAGAGACTGTCTCAACGCGAACTCCTGTTCTGCTGGACGTTCCGGTCGGGCAGCGCGGCGATTTCATGGGCCCACAAAGGAATAAATCGCAAGGCCCCACAAATGCCGGCCACACCGATCTGGACCAGACCGGCCGTCAGCATTTTCAGTCGCCGTTGGGGCTCCGCGGAAGCGTGATGCGACTGGTGGCTGCCAGCCATTTCTTCACGCACGACCTCGAGGAGATTGGGTATAACAAAAAACGTAATGTGGTTAAAGACCCGCACCGCCATCAAGAGTTTTTTCTCCCAAGGGGCCACACCGCGTTCATCCTTCAACAGATGCTGCTCCAGACGACCGAAAGGAATCGTGGCCACAATGCTCAAAGCCAGCGGAATCACCGCCAGCATGTTGAGCGCCAGTCGTACGTAATGGCCGCCGTAGACGCCGGCGGGCATTGCCGTGATCCAGCCCGCTCCGGCCAGAACCCAGGTAATGCTCGCGCCGCCCAGAACGACCGGCAGGAGGATCAAAACACTCACGGTCAGCACGCCGGCGACAAATGGGCCCCCGCAGGTCAGGCCAATCACGATATTTACGGCGGCGGCATAGATAAATGCCGCCCAGGAAACACCGGGCAGGGCCGCTCCCAGGCCGGCCAGCGGCGACAGACCCGTAAAAGCCGGAATGCCGATCAGGATGAGCACCAGAATGCGTCGTTGCCAGTTCATCAGGGCACCGTCATCCTCTTAATCTGAATTCGGAAGAGATCCTCGGCCGCGTCCTCCGCCCGTGGTGATGTTTTGTGTATCTGCAGAAAACTGCCGGCACGGTTCCGCCACCAGGGCTTATGGGAAATCAACCAAACGGCCACCCCGTATCGATGCGCCACCCGGATAATCCCGCTCACCAGCACCAGGGCGCTGGCCTGCCGCAGGCCCCAGTCCGGCTCATCCAAGATAATCGCCGCCGGTTTCCCAACCAGCCGCACAGCCGCCAGCAGCACTTTCAACTCCAGAAGGGAAGCCGGTTTTCCGCTGGCCCAGCGGTCCGCAAAGGAGCAGATCTCGTCACCATCCAGGACATTGCTGGCCAGCATGTCGTCGCGGATCGCGTCGTAGAGTCCATGGGTTGTCAGGTCCGCCTCGGCATGGGTGCCCTCCGCAATCTGGCGGAAGGTGCGCATCATGGTCTGGTTGACCAGATCCTGGAGCAGCAGCCGGACGCGGCCGCGTTGTCCCTCGGTTTCCAGACCGACCGTGCCTTCCCGGGACGCGGCCCCGGCCAGCACTTTGGCCAGCAGACTCTTGCCCTGCCCATTGTCCCCTCGGACCAGGCAGGGTGAGCGCAGCTTCAAATCCACATCGGCGAAGGCCGCGCGCAGACGACGGTTCTGCAGGCCGTCAAGCAGCGAGCTCAGGACGACGCCGGCCTTGTGAAAAAAAATGCGGACCATGGGACCGCCCGGGGCGTCCGGCAGAGGGGCGGCCGCTGTCATCGAATCCTCGCCCTCCAGCGCAAAAACCTCCATGGGGGTGTCCAGATCGCGGCAGTGCCGCGCCAGTTCATTGAAAAACCGCCGGTTGTTCAACGAGAGCCAACTGAAGGGGCTGGCCAGTGTCAGGCGATCCGCCCGGGCCGCCGTGACAAACGCCTTGGCCAGGGCCAGACGGACGGTTTCACCGCCGGAGAGCGAATGCACCGGCTGGTTCAAATGCGTCAGCAGGCCGAAGCGCGCCGCCATTGTATCCACGTCCAATGACCTGCTTGCGGTTGACGGTGCGGCCGTCATCAAAGCCGCTTTGAGCACCTGGCGGGGGGTCCCGAAGGCCAGACAATCGCGCGGGTTACTGGTGATGTAGTGTTCGGCGCGCTGCGCACGCCCTTCGGGCGGGGCGTGGAGCAGGCGTTGAAAATCCTGCCAGAACCGATCGGTCCCGGCGTGTTTGCGCGGCAGCAAGGTCGCAATGCGGAGACGGAAGGCATCCTCCAATGCTTCGTAGTTTGGGAAGTACCGCGTGGTAATGCCGATTTCGCGATTCACCTGCGCCATGCCTCTCGCCCGCCTGGAGGATCCATGCGTGGGCCTGATCCGTCCGGTTGGTCATTTGGGGAGACCCCTTAACAGGGACAATCGGAAAGGACAACTGTTTTCAATTAAGCACCGTGCCCTGGGTCACGACCACGTCGTGACCCAGGGCCTGCATTACGGCAACCATTTACAGAACCGGCCGGCGGGATGTTAAGCTGGGTTGAGAATCTTCTCTAGCAGAATACGGGTAATCAAGTAGGTCGGGATGATACCTTCCTCCCCCATGGGTCCGGAAGCCAGGGTCTGACCACTTTTGAGCGGGTTGTCCGAGGCATAATAGGCGTAGCGGATTTTGGTATCCTTGCCGATGTGATCTTTGATCAAGGCCCCATTGATGGCCCGTTGGTAGTGGCCCCCCTCCATTTCCAGGCCGATGGCGTTCCAGCCGCTCTGGATACGCCGCAGGATGTCCTTGTTCTGGAGCGAGGTGCCGACCACCGTCAGCATCGGACCGCTGTAGGTCGGGATGCGCCCCTCAAAGTCTTCCGCACGCAGGTCGTTATTTACCAGATAGTTGTCGGTGGTGCCCTCGATCACATGGGCGTTGGCCAGCATGACATCGCCTTTGTTGCCGGAGAGAATACCGGCTTTGCCCATAATGGCGATCGAGCGGATATCGAACCGAAAAGTTCGGTCGTCTTTCTCACAGGGCTCCAGCAGGTTTTCCATTAGTTCGAAGGCCTGGGCGCCAAAAGCATAATCCATGACCACAATCACAGGTTTGTGCTTGGTAAGCACTTCCGTCCCAATCCGGACTTCGGGATGACGACCGGCGGCATCCAGTTGGCCTGTATCAATAATCTGGCAGTCCACATGGGTACCGGATCGATCCGGCAGAACAAGCAATCCGCGACCGGCTCCGTATGCGGTGGCATCGATTTTGGCCTTCAGAAGGGAAGCCACCATGCTGGCAATATCGTTGCCCGCTAACGGGAGGCCGGCCTCGGCCAGAGCGCCGGCGCCATACAGAAGATTGACCACACTGTGGAGATTGGCGCTGATGATGTGCAGCGGGCGGGCCTGCAGGTCATTCTCGATCAATTTGGTTTTGATTTCCGTGGCCCATTGTTTGCCGTAACGATGATGCCCGATGTTGTTCATCAAAGAGGGGGTCAGATAGATGATCAGTGCGTTTTCCTTGGACTGCGTCTCGGCTTCAAATCTTTTCCCGAGGTGATAAACCAGCGCAAAAAGCCCCGCGTTGCCATGACGGGCGGTGTTTTGTCCGGCCAGATAGTCGTAGGATGCGCGTGTTTCCAGGAAAGACCGGCCGATAATAATGCTCAGATTCCAGAGGGCCTGATCGAGCGCGTCGCCCGTGGCATTCTGGTCGCTGAGAACGAGCTTTTCAAGTTCGGTCCACTCGAGGGTCTGGTGGCCGGATTCATCATAGATCCGCTCGAATATTTTTTGGGCTTCGATATTGAGAAAGGTCACATGGGTCAGAATGTCATAGATTTCACTGATCCCACGGGTGATGACGAAGCACATCTCTTTGTCGCTCACCCGGTAGGAGGTGCGCCGACGCTTGGGGGGTTCGATCTTTTCAAAATTGGTGCCTTCAAAACGGCCTTCTTCCGTCAAGATGATGCGGGTGCATTTTTCGATGCCGCGGGGCAGGCGGTCCACGACGTATTCGAGCCCTTGA
>JASFTA010000073.1:0-7025 GCA_050114115.1 Desulfobacterales bacterium
TGAGGAACGTGAAGCGATTCTCGCGGCGCCCAAGATTTATTATCCATCGGTTTTCTATGCCGACCTCCTGGATGCGATGGGCAAGGACCTTTTTCCCAGCTACCACACCTATAAATGCGTGCAGGACAAGATCAAACAGACCGCGCTCTTCGACCTTTGCGCGATTCCCCATCCCCGCACGCGGGTCTACTACGGCAAACGCCAGATGAAGCGGATTGCCTCTGATTTTCCCTTTCCCCTGGTGGCCAAAATTGCCCGCGGGTCCGCTCTGGGCAGAGGCGTTTTCCTGATTGATACGCCGGATGAACTCGCCGCCTATTGCCGCCAGAACCACGCCGCTTACATCCAGGAATATTTGCCCATCGATCGTGACATGCGGGTCGTGGTCATCGGCCAGCGCATTGTACATGCCTATTGGCGCGTAGCGGCACCCGGCGAGTTTCGCAGCAATCTGGCCACCGGCGGGTGCATCCGACTCGACCCGGTACCCGAAGCCGCACGCGATCTGGCGCTGCGTACCGCGCGTCTTTGTCAGTGGAATGATGTGGGCATCGATGTCTACGAGCACGACGGCCGCTTTGGGGTATTCGAGGCCAATATGAAATACGGTAAACAGGGATTCCACAAGGCCGGCATCGACTACGACCGACTCATGGAGGATTTAATCGCCAATGGAGAGATATGAAAACGACAGCCTGCGGATGCTGCAGGCGGCTTTGAATCGGCGGGAGCAGGAGATGCTGTCGCCGGTGGCGGCCAACAGCCAGAACGCCGTGCGCCGCTATCCTGAAAATGAACGCCAGGGGGGCTATCGACAGGATTTTTCGCTGGACGTCGACCGCATCCTGCATTCATTGGCGTATACACGCTATATCGATAAAACCCAGGTGTTCTATCTCATCAAGAACGATCATATCACCCATCGGGTGCTGCACGTTCAACTGGTGTCCAAGATCGCCCGCACGATCGGTCGTTTTTTAGGGCTGAATGAAGACCTGATCGAAGCCGTCGCCCTGGGGCATGACATCGGCCACACCCCCTTCGGACATGACGGGGAGCGGTTCCTGAGCCGCATTTGCGAAGCGCACGGCATCGGCAGTTTTCAGCATAATCTCCAGAGCGTTCACTTTCTGGAGCGGGTCGAGCGCAAGGGGCGCGGCTGGAATCTTTGTTTGCAGACCTTGGACGGCATCCTCAGCCATGACGGCGAGGTGCATGATGAGCGCTTGCAGCCCGATCGGAACAAGGATTTCGACAAGCTGGATCGGGAGATGCTTGCCAAGCGCAACAACCCGGACTTGGCACTGCGACCCATGTCGCTGGAAGGCTGTGTGGTGCGCATGGCCGACACGATTTCCTATATCGGACGGGATATCGAGGATGCGATTCGGTTGGACCTGGTATCGCGATCGGATTTGCCCGCTGAAGCCGTCGCCGTGCTGGGCAAGACCAACGGAACAATCGTCTACAATCTGGTGACAGATGTGATCCACAACAGCTACCGGCAACCCTATCTGGCCTTTTCGCGGGAAGTGTCCCAGGCACTCAAAACGTTGAAGGACTTTAACCTCGAGCGTATCTACAGGAATCCTGCCATAAAACGGCATACATTGAAAATCGAGCAGTTGTTCGTGCTGCTCTTCAACCGCTACATGAAGGATTTGCAAACCGCCAACAAGGCGTCGGTCATTTTCGAAGGCTATCTCAGCGATATGGATCAACGCTATATGGACGAGCACCAACCAGCCGAGATTGTAAGAGATTTTATTGCCGGTATGACCGATCACTATTTCCTGCAACAATGCCCGCCGGCGTTGAGACCCGCAGTGGAGATCCGCTAGTGTCCCATCATCACCCGGTGGCCCCCATGGCGCGATCTTATCGCCTTATTGGCGGCATGGGGCATCTGCAGGCCTTCCAGGTGCGGGTCCAAGAAACCGATTTGCACGTGCAGGCGGCCGTGGACCTGTCGCCGCAGTGCCGCAACGCCGTGATCGTGCAGCGCGGCTACCTGGAGGCGTTTATTCGGGAGCATCCGGGCTTCCTGACTTCTTTGATGCCTTGGCCCGAAGAGACACCGGCGCCTCGTTTGATCGCCGAGATGATCGCCGCCGGCGCCCGTGCCGGGGTCGGGCCAATGGCGGCGGTCGCCGGAGCGCTGGCCGAGCATGTCGGACGCGAACTGCTGGCCTTTTCCGACGAAGTGATCATCGAAAATGGCGGTGATGTCTATCTGGCGGTTAAACAGCCGGTTACCATGTGCATTGAGGCGGGCACCTCGCCGCTTGGTGGCAGGGTTGGGTTACACCTCGACGCCGCCGGCATGCCGTTGGCGGTGTGCACATCCTCCGGTACGATCGGTCATTCCCACAGTTACGGGCGGGCGGACGCCGTCTGTATCGTGGCCCGTCAGGGGGCTTTGGCCGATGCGGCGGCCACGGCCGTGGCCAATCGCATCAGGCGACCCGATGATCTGACGGCGGCAATCGAATTCGCCTGCTCGATTGAAGGGCTTAGCGGCGTGCTGGCGATCTGCCAGGATCGGATGGGCGCATGGGGCGATGTTGAAGTCGTACCCTTGAATCGTTAAAGCGCGTTTTACATCGCCGGATCGTCCGCACCGCAATTTCCGCTGTTCGTTTGCGCGGCGTCGGCCGCAGGCCATCGCGCGGCGAGCGCGGCACAAATTTGCCTGCCATGATCTGTATGCCGGAGACGAAGGCATTTGATATCAATCGATTTGCCGTCGGACACCTTACACCGGCGTGCGGAAAAAAAGGTTGAAGTCTGAGGGTAAAAAGAGTAGCTAATAGGCCCAAAGCACATGCTTCGGCAATACAGTCCAATTGATGCAGATCAGCGTTTGGATTGAAAACAGTCCATCTGGATTGAAAGCCAGTCCATCGGCGCAACCCCACCCCAATCGGGGCCGCGATGCGAAGACCGGCATGCCAATGCCCGTCCATACCGTATGAATTGGAGACCTTCCGCATGAAAAAAGTCAAAATCGGTTTCTGGATTTTAGTGATTGCGTTTCTCGTGCTTCTGGGTTTTCAGAACAAAGCCTTCTTTATTCAGAAAAACGCCTTCACCTTAGACCTCTATATCACCGATGCCTACATGACCAAGGAAATCTACAACGGTGTCACCTTTGCTGTTTGTTTTCTGGCCGGGCTGGTGCTGGCCTATCTTTCAGGCCTTTTGGAACGATTCCGGTCCAACAAAATCATCAAGCAGCTGAACGCGGATATGGAACGTCAACGCCAGGAATTGGAAGCCCTGCAGACGGAATTAAATGCGCATAAAAACGCGGCCACGTCCTCGCCTGAAGAGCCGACCGCCGATGAGGCTGAAAATACCGAAGCGGTGGCAACCCAGGTTCTTCGTTGACCCCCGTTGGCTGATAAAAGCGGAATCCCGTCCCCCCGTCGGGGTTTAATTGAAGCTAAGGATTTAGCCAGCGCGCTCCCCCGGGTCGTTTTGGAATGAGTTCCCCGAAATCCACGCCGATGATCAAGCAGTATCTGTCCATCAAGGACGAATATCCAGACGCGATGCTGCTCTACCGCATGGGCGATTTCTACGAGCTGTTCTTCGAGGATGCCGAACTTGCCTCCCGGGTGCTCGAAATCACCCTCACATCCCGCAATAAAAACGATGCCCAACCGATTCCGATGTGCGGCGTGCCCTATCGCGCCGTTCAGGGCTATATTGCCCGCCTGCTCGAGAAGGGCTACAAAGTCGCCATCTGTGACCAGGTCGAGGACCCGGCCCAAGCCAAAGGAATTGTCAAGCGCGAAGTTGTGCGGGTCGTCACACCGGGCATGATCACCGAAGAAGATCTCCTGGATGCCCGCACCAACAATTTCATCCTGGCCCTCAACTGGCGTTCCGAGCGGTTCGGCCTGGCCTATTTGGATATATCCACCGGTATCTTCCGTCTCACCGAAACCACTGATTCGCAGCGGGCCCTGGAGGAAGCCCGACGCATTGATCCGCGCGAGATTCTGCTGCCCGAGAGCAGCGCGCCCGCGTATTTGCAGGAAGCCGTGGCCCGCAGTTTTGCCGAACGAACGGTCACCTACCAGGAAAGCCGTTATTTCGATTCCGCGCGGGGACGCGAACAGCTTCGGAAGCTTTTCAATACCCTTTCCCTGGCTGGCTTCGGCTGTGAGAACCTGGACATCGGCGTGGGCGCGGCCGGTGCTCTGGTGCACTACCTTAAAGAAACCCAGAAACAAACGGTCGATCATTTTGCCGGCATCGAAACCTACAGTATCGAAGGCTATTTGTGGATCGACGAGGGCAGCTGCCGCAACCTGGAACTGCTGACCAATCTTCAGACCGGGGCGCGACGTGGTTCACTGTTAAATGTGCTGGATCACACCGTCACGGCCATGGGGGCCCGCCGGCTGCGTGAATGGCTGCGCTACCCCTTGATGGACAAGGCCGCGATCATGGCGCGCCACGATGCGGTTGAAGAAGCCTGCCAGCACGGCAGTCTCCGGAACGATTTGCGTGAAGCGTTGAAAAACGTCCACGATCTCGAGCGCCTCGCCAGCAAAATTGCCATGGGGCGTGCCAACGCACGCGATCTGCTGGCGGTCAAGAAATCGCTGCACACCCTGCCCGAAATCCTCCGGCAGCTCGCCGAACTGACCGCCCCCTTTTTTACGTTCGCGGTACCGCTGGAAACCTTGACGGCCCTGGCGCAGCTGATCGAAGCGGCTATCCGGGAAGATGCGCCACCAGCCCTCAACGAAGGCGGGCTGATCAAACCCGGCTATAACACGGAACTGGACGAACTGATTCAAATCAGCCGCGACGGCAAAGGCTGGCTGGCGCGACTCGAAAATCAGGAGCGGGAGGCAACGGGCATCAGCGCCCTGAAAGTTCGTTTCAACAAGGTTTTCGGCTACTATGTCGAGGTGCCCAAATCCAAATCGGAGACTGTCCCGGAGCACTACATCCGCAAGCAGACCCTGGTCAATGCCGAGCGCTTCATTACCGACGAGCTCAAGACTTTCGAGTCCAAGGTGCTTAATGCCGAGGAGCGCCGGGCCTCGC
This sequence comes from Desulfobacterales bacterium, assembly GCA_050114115.1. GTDB lineage: Bacteria > Desulfobacterota > Desulfobacteria > Desulfobacterales > UBA5852 > JABZFP01. Next base: position 5,068 of record JASFTA010000073.1, read on the forward strand.
TCGAATACAGCCTCTTTGGCCAGATTCGCGCGGAAGCGGCCCGCCATCATCAGGAATTGCAGGCGGCCGCCCGGCATCTGGCCGCCATCGACTGCATCTTCAATCTGGCGGAGGTCGCGGTGCAGCGCCAGTATTCGCGGCCGGCCCTTACCGATGACGGCATCATCCATATTGAAGAGGGCCGTCATGCGGTCATTGAAAAAATGATCACGGGTGAGCGATTTGTGCCCAACGACATTCACCTCGACAATGACGAACAACAGGTTCTCATCATTACGGGACCCAATATGGCCGGAAAATCAACGGTGCTCCGGCAGGTGGCCTTGGCGGTCATCATGTCGCAGATGGGGGGCTTCATACCGGCGGCCAAGGCGACCCTGGGGATTGTCGACAAGATTTTCACGCGGGTCGGGGCTTTGGACAATCTTTCCCTGGGTCAGAGTACCTTCATGGTGGAAATGCAGGAAACCGCCAATATCCTGCACAATGCCACCGCCGACAGCCTGGTCGTGCTGGACGAGATCGGGCGCGGCACCAGCACCTACGATGGATTGAGCATCGCCTGGGCGGTGGCCGAATGGCTGCATGACCTCAAGGGCCGCGGTGTTAAAACCCTCTTTGCCACCCATTATCATGAACTGACCGAACTTACCCGGACGCGGCCGCGCGCCCACAACTATCATATCGCCGTCAAAGAGTGGAACGATGACATCATCTTTCTGCGCAAGCTGGTTGAAGGCGGGACCAATCGAAGCTATGGTATACAGGTAGCGCGCCTGGCCGGTATACCGCCGGGCGTCGTTCAACGCGCCAAAGCCCTTCTGGTGGACATCGAAAATGATGCTTTGGTTCCCCACACCCCTGATGGAAAGGTCGGATCGGAGGCGAATGACCAGGGGCCGGTGCAGTTGGGGCTTTTTCCCAAGCCCACCGACGAGTTGCTGGACCAGATGCGCCATATCGATATCGCGCAGACAACGCCTCTCGAGGCCCTCCAGATTCTGAGTGAAATGCAGTCAAAGATCAAAGCGATGCCGGATTGAAAATGCGCAAGACCTCATACCACCTAGGGATCGTCCTGATCATCGTGCTGGTTTTCTGGAGCGGCCCTTCGCTGGCCCGGGAGGAATCCAGCCGGGACCTCTATTTCCGTGCTGAAGGCGCCTATAAAAACCTGATCAATGCCCCCAGCCGCCAAAAGTTGCGGCATTACTGGCTCAGGGTCATCGAAAAATTCGAGGCGGTTTACAAACGCGACCCTGATGGTGAGTGGGCATCGGCCAGCCTCTACCGGGCCGGCGTGATCTGGTTGGAGCTCAGCCGGTTCTCAGGGCGCCAGGCCGACCGTGAAATCGGCGTTGAACGGCTGCAGAACGTGGTGACCCAATTTCCCCGCAGTGCCTACCGGACCAAAGCCCGGACCAAACTCCGTGAACTGGGCGCGGCCGTTCCCAAAACCCGCATACAACCCCATCCGGAATCCCGCCGGCACTTCGCGGCGGCCGAGCGCTGCCGGCGCCAGCTTTCCAAGAATCCCCGGCGCACCAAGCATCGGGATGTGTGGTTGGAATGCATCGATCGATACGAAATGGCCTATAAGGCCCATCCCGACAGTGAGACCGCCGCCCAGTGCCTTTTGCAAACAGGGCTGCTCTACCTCGAACTCAGCCGTTATTCGCGCAGTGCCGACGACCGGGAAAATGGAAAGCGGTTCCTGTCGCGCGTCGTGAGGGATTATCCCCAAAGCCCCGCCAGCGCCTTGGCCCGCAAGCACATGTCAACAAAAGCCGTCCCGGGCAAGACCGTCGCGCAGAAGATGACCTCCAAACACAGCACCATCGATGCGGAAAAATCCGCATCGAGCGCGGGCGCCTCCAGTGCTAATCGGACGGTCAGCGAATTGCGGTTCTGGTCCAATCCCAACTATACCCGGGTGGTGATCGACACCGACGGCAAAT
>JASFTA010000074.1:0-7011 GCA_050114115.1 Desulfobacterales bacterium
TAGCTGAATTTGCCGCGCCATTCGTAGATCTCAGCGCGCGTCATTTCCGACATGGGTTTGCCTTCGCAGATGATGTCGCCCCGGTCAGGGGTGAGCAGCCCAATGACATGTTTGAAAAAAACGCTTTTACCCGTACCGCTTTTACCGATGATCGTGGTGATTTCACCCTTGGGAATTTTCAAGTTGGTCCCGCGGAGGACATGGGTGCTGCCCAGGGTTTTGTGTACGTCACGGAACTCGATGAGGGGTTGCGTCATGATAGCTCCCGGACGGAGGGTTCGCTTTGCCAACGGCCGGCCTGGTGGGGATACGGCCGGCGGTGCTATTTTCTATTTTGAAGACGCATCGAGATTTAAACAGGCGCAGGCCTTGTTTTGTTGGCCCACGCCTTGGGCGTCAATTCGATCAGAGGTTTTCAAATCGCGTATGGGTAGGATTTACAACGTCATGCCAGGGCTTGACCGAGGCTCACGATTGCGTGGGCTAACGCAATTTTAATAATACAGTCAAGCCTTTCCCCTACTTCCGCATTAGTATTGCGGGAATTATCCGACGGGTCAAGGGATAAATAGGGGCGAACCAGCACGGGTTCGGCCTCGCCGTGCAGATGAATGCTGGTACCAGGGCAAATGATGCTTATCGTGTTGAGCTGTAAGATTGAACCGCAGTCCTTGCCGCTTTCAGATCAGCGCGTGCGTCAAGATCCGGACACCACCGGCGGCGGTTTTTGAATTCATGACAGGGGGTAATTGCAATGGCTTTGATTACGGTTTCGCACAATCTCGGCAGCGGGGGGCTTGAAATCGCCCGTTTGACAGCGGCGGAATTGGACATGCCGCTCTACGACGACCGGAAGATGCAGGGCATTGCGCTGGCTTCGGGGCTTCATCCCGATGATATCGGTGCCCTGGACGAGAGAGCCCCGGGATTCTTCGACCGGATTCTCAGCCGCCGGCCAGATATCTACCTCGATTTCATGGAATCGGTGGTCTATGAAATGGCCCGACGGGGCGTGGGGGTCATCGTGGGCCACGGCAGCCAGATGCTCCTGCGCGACTTCGACTGCGCCTTGCATGTGCGCATTCATGCCCGCGCGTCCGTGCGCACCATGCGGATGATCAAAGACCAGGGACTTACGGAGGCCGATGCGCATAAACTGGTCCAGAAAGCCGATGCCCGGCAAAAGGGTTTTTTCAACTTCGCCTTCCAGAAGCGCTGGGACGATGCCGCGCTCTACGATTTGACCATCAATACCGAAAAAATGGCGGATGCCGCCGCGGCCGCTGTCATCGCCGCCGCCGCCGGGGACCAGCGGATCAATGAATGCAGTCTGACCGCCCTTGAATCCATGGAGCGCCTCGCGCTGGTCAAGCGAATCGAGGCCGAGCTCTTGAAGCACGAAATCGATTTGAAATTTCTGACCATCGAAATCCAGGACGGGGGCCTGGCGGACATCAGCGGCCTGGTTTTCACCCCCGCCATGGTGGCGGACATACCCGACATCGTCCAGCGTGTGCCCGGTGTCCGCAAGGTGGCGTCAAGGGTGATGCTGATGCCGCCCGGGGTTTGACCCTTTGGTTAGACGGCCGGCAAAATCAGCAATATCGTGTGGCCTATCCGCAACGCGCGGGGCCATGTGCCCCCCCCGCGCTGCTTTACTTTCCCCATCACACGGGCGGCATTAAAATCACCCGCGATTGACGGCGTCTGCCGGCGGGGCTATAAGTGGGCCTCTGGATCCCATTTGCCAAGGAGTCTCAGAGCTTATGAGCGCCTACCCGCACCTTTTTACCCCCCTGTCGATCGGATCGATGACCGTTAAAAACCGCCTGCTCATGTCCGCCATGAGCATCAACTTCGGGGTGGACGGCAGCGGGTTCGTCACCGACCAGTTGACGGCCTATTTCGAAGCACGTGCCCGCGGCGGTGTAGGGGCCATGCTGGTGGGCGGCGGGGCCGTGGATCCCAGCGGGATCGAGCTGCCCGAGCTGCCCCGGCTGTGGGACGATGCCTGCATCCCGGCCATGGCGCGCATGGTGGCGGCCATGCAGCCCTATGACGTGCGTTTTGGCGTTCAGCTCATGCACGGCGGGCGCCAGTCCTACCACGACCAGAAGGTGGCGCCCTCACCCATCCCGGCGCCGGCGGTGGTCAAGGGGGTCCCCCGCGAGTTGGGCCTGGCGGAGATCGGGACCCTGGTGGCGGCGTTCGGGGATGCCGCCCGCCGTTGCCGTGCGGCCGGTTTCGATTTCATCGAAGTCCACGGCGCGCACGGTTATCTGATCAACCAATTTTTATCTCCCAATGCCAATCAGCGCCGCGATCAATACGGCGGCCGCTTTGAAAACCGAATCCGCTTTCTGCTGGAACTGCTGCAGGATATCAAGGCCAAGGCCGGCCGCGATTTTCCGGTGGGCATCCGTATCAACGGCGAGGATTATATCGAAGGCGGCTGGCGGATCAACGATGCCCAGCGTCTGGCGCCCGTCCTGGAGGCCGCCGGGGCGGACTATCTGCATGTCTCCGCCGGGGTCTACGGATCGCACGAACTCACGATACCCTCCCTATATGCCCCCCAGGGCTGTTTCGTTCATCTGGCCGCGGCCGTCAAGAAAGTGGTTTCGATACCGGTGGTGGCCGTGGGACGCATCAAGCACCTGGCCATGGCGGATGATATCGTGAGCCACGGCCAGGCCGATATGGTGGCCATGGGGCGCGCCCTGCTGGCCGATCCGGATCTGCCCGCCAAGTCCCGGGAAGGTCGGGCTGCTGTGCGGCCTTGCATTGGCTGCTGCCTGGGTTGTATCCATGCCGTCCTGCAGCTCGAACCCGGCGGCTGTGTGGTCAACCCTGATGTGGGACGGGAATACGCCCTCGAGGAGGCGTCTCCGGCGGCGGCGGTCCGTAAAATTCTCGTGGTTGGCGGTGGACCGGCCGGGATGGCCGCGGCCCGTATGGCTGCGCTTCGCGGGCACCAGGTAACGCTCGCGGAGACCGAAGGTCAACTGGGCGGCCTCTTTCGTTTGGCGGCCCACGCACCGGGCCGCGAAGAAGCCGGCGATATCCTGAAGTTCTTCAGCGAAGAACTTCAGCGCCTGAACGTGCGCCTGTGTCTGGATAGGCCTTTGGCGGCGGCACTTGTGGAAGAGATCGCACCGGATGCGGTCCTGCTGGCCACCGGAAGTCTGCCGTCCATGCCCGTGATCAAAGGTTTCTCCCGAACCCGGCTGCCGGTGTTTACCGTGGTGGAGGTCATGGATGGGGAAATGCCTGCGGGGGCTCAGATCCTCGTTCTGGGCGGCGGTCAGAGCGCCCTGATGCTGGCCGATTACCTGGCCGAAGCCGGCAAAGCGGTGACCCTATTGAACCGTGGCCGGCATTTTGGCGCCGAAATGTCCAGCAACGACCGTTTTTATCTTCGGGAGCGGCTCAATCGCCATGGGGTGCACATGTATAAGAACGTGGTTGTGGACGCCTTCCAGGCCCGGGGGGTGCGTTTTCGCAGCGGCGCGCAGCATTACGAACTGGATGACCTGGACGCGCTGGTGGTCTCCGAGGGAATGACGCCGATTCGCGAGGCACGTTCCCTCTTTACGGGGCGCGAGATTGAAGTCCATCTCATCGGGGATGCGCGCGAGGCGCGCAATTTGATGTTGGCGATAAGTGAGGGGGAGGAGATCGCCCGCACCCTGTAGAGCCCTTCCCGAGGGGGCATCTTTTGCCCCCAGGCGGCGTTCTCGCTCCCTGGCAATCCTCGACGTAGCCCCCGGAAAGCATGCCAGCTGCGCCTCCGGCCGTCAGGCGGTGTTGCAGCGCTTGCCGGCGTGCTCACAACCATCAGGTTGCTGCGCGGCCTGCATCACGCTGCGCCTTGCCTGACGACCTGATGCTTGCTGCCAAGCTCCCCGGCCCACGCCTGCGGTCGCCAGGTCGTTGCGGTCTTGCCTGCGGCCAAAATCTACTCCCTCGGGAAGGGCTCTGTGCTTTTGGGGCGGCATCTTTCGGCCCCGCGCTGCGTTCTCGCTCCCTGGCAATCCTCGACGTAGCCTCCAGATAGCCAGCAAGCGGCGCCTCATGCCATCAGGCGGTGTTGCAGCGCTTGCCGGCGTACTCACAACCAGGCGGTTGCTGCGCTTCCCGCTGCGGTTTGTTGAACACCGACCGACATTAGGACATATGTGAAATCCCGCCGAAGGGCCTTGCCCAGAACCAAAACCTACCGCTTCCGCGCCGCCACTGGTGCTGTTGGCCCGAGGGGGCATCTTTCGGCCCCGAGACGGGTGATCCCACGCGCTACGGGCCCTCCGCGGGGTTATGTTTTACCCATGGCGACTGTATTCCGCGGGTCTTAGCATAGCGACGTTATCTTTGAACGATGATAGAAATCCTTCGAGCAAATACAGATGAATTGGTTTCCAAAGCAAAGGACCTTTTTCAGGAATATGCCGCATCCTTGGGTTTTGATCTGAGCTTCCAGGATTTTGATGCGGAACTGGCGTGTTTTCCGGCACAATATTCTCTGCCTTCGGACGATCTATTTATAGCTCGGTTAGATGCCCAATCGATAGGTTGCGTCGGGGTCCGATTTCTTGAAGAAGGTATTTGCGAGATGAAACGATTATACGTAAGGCCGGAATTCAGAGGAAACAATACGGGGAGAAAATTAGGTGAGGCGGCCATCCAAGCCGGTAAAGACATAGGCTACGAGCGAATGCGACTTGATACGCTCGCCTCCATGGAAAGAGAAAACGTTTAGGACTCGTGACGCATGATGCTGTTCGAATCTGGCCAAGCTAAAATATTCCAATGCGATTTCAGTTATCCTGGCCGTTCGGGCGGTGATTCGGGTCGGTCAGCTTGGGGTTGTTCCAGTGACGCTGGGCATCGCGCTTGGTTTTCTTGGCCAGGTTGTTCGTGACCGCGGCGGTGAGGTCGATGCCGGTCTGGTTGGCGATGCAACCCACCACGAAAAGCACATCGGCCAGCTCGTCGGCCAGATCCGCCTGTGGGTCGGCCGGTTTGAAACTCTGGTCCCCGTGGGTGCGTGCCATGATGCGGGCCACTTCACCCACTTCCTCCATGAGAATGGCCGTATTGGTCAGCTCCGAAAAATAGCGGACGCCGTAGGTGCGGACCCACTCGTCGATCTGCAGCTGGTAGGCTTCGATGGTAAGCATTGGCGCTCGCTTTCGAAACGGTTTCGTGAAAAGTCCGGAGCTTTCGTCACGCATATTCTAAACCATGAGGACTTACCGCAATGTATAGGCCCTGACCGGGGAGTGCCATCATCACCGCGAAGCTTGCCTAGCGCCTTCTGGCACTTGGCTGTCTACGGATTCCTTTTTTCGCGCACCGATTTTTTCCAGGTGGAGGATTCAGCGCCACACTGACCGTCCTGAGCTCCGCGCCAACCAGCGAGCGCCCGTGCCTTGCCGCTGCAACCGACGGGCGCGAACCGGTGCGGTTGATTGTGCGCCGCAGGCTACTGCCAGTCGTCCAGCATGGGAATCGCCGGTTCGGCGTCGTCCGGCCGCACGTCGGGGTGCTGGTTGATGATCCGCGCACAGGCGTTCCAGCGTAGAACGGCGTCCTCATTGCCCGGCGAGCAAGTGGACCAGGCCTCCCGGTAGGCTTCCATGGCCTTGATGAACCAGTCGTAAGCGATGTGGCCCGAGCGGGGGTCGTCCCGTTCGAGGTGCACTTTGGCCCGGCGCTCATAGATGACCCCGCTGTAGTAGGCCAAACAGAATTTGTCGCTGAGGCGCGGCAGCACCTCCCGGGCCTCCTCGAAGGTCGGGTTGAGCCCCTGGGGGAATTTGTCGGTGCGCGCCAGCAGCAGCAGGATCAGCGCATCCTGGTTGTCCGGGTCGGTTTCGAGGATATCGAGGCAGATGCTTTCGGCCTCGAGCGGCTCGTTGAGCAGGCGATAGTGCTCCGCCTTGGCCAGGGCTTTCGGAATGACTTCCTTGGAGATGCTTTTCAGTTTGATCATCTTTGACCTCGCTTTTTGTCGCAGGGCGTCAGGGCGCCGTGGATAGAGGTTGAAACCGCTTGCTTCAGGCGCGGCCGATTTTCATTAATCAGCCGGAAGAGCGGCGGCGGTTCGATTGAAACAAGGTTGCCGTTTTGGAGTCCCGCAACGCTTTCAGGCAGGCCAGTCCCACATCGCCATTGATCAACATGGATTTAAATACTGGTAAAGATTGACACCGAAAGCCCGAAAAGCAAGGGCGTCATCCTGCGCCCAGCGAATTTATTGAGACCGTCAAGAATCTTATCGCTTGTCTCGATACGGCACCTGCATTGACAATTGCCGGCCGTGGTGATTTAGAAAATCACGCGCGCGGGTTTACGGACGGAGACGCCCAACCAGCATTGTTTTTTCGCGAAAGGAGTCGGCATGCAGCAGACCCGGAAGGTCATCGATCTCAACTCGGATGTCGGCGAGAGCTTCGGCAACTACACCATCGGGTTGGACGAGGAGGTCGTTCCCTTAATCAGCTCGGCCAATATCGCCTGCGGCTACCATGCCGGCGATCCGGCGGTGATGCGTCGCACGGTGCGTCTGGCGCTGGCCAGCGAAGTCGGCCCCGGGGCCCATCCCGGGCTGCCGGATCTCATGGGTTTCGGCCGCCGGGCCATGGATGTCACCCTGGATGAAATCCGTGATTATGTCACCTACCAGGTCGGTGCCCTGATGGCCTTCACCACGGCTGCCGGCGGAAAACTCCAGCACGTCAAGCCCCACGGTGCGCTCTACAACATGGCCGTGACCAACCCGGCGATCTGGGAGACTGTGGCCGAGGCCATGGTCGCGGTCGATCCGAATTTGATCCTCTTCGTCCTGGGCGGGGCTGACCGGGATGACCTCAAGGCCATGGGACGCCGGGTCGGCATTCGCGTGGCCTGCGAGTTTTTTGCCGACCGGGCCTACAACCCGGACGGCAGCCTGGTCTCGCGGCGTGAACCGGGCGCGGTGATCAAGGACCATGATGTTGCCGCGGCGCGGGT
>JASFTA010000075.1:0-6912 GCA_050114115.1 Desulfobacterales bacterium
TGCGGCGCCCTTATGTATTTCAAGAATCCGATGGGTCATACGGGTGACGGTGCGATCAATATCACTGGCGTCCATGACCATTTCCTGTGAACTCATCCATTTTCCTCCTCGGAAAGCCGCCATCCCCGTCTTAAACCTCAAGATCAGCGCCAAACGGAAAAACCCTTAAACCTAAAGACCTTAAAGGCCATATACCATCCGCGCAAAGAATAGCAAGCGCTATTGTTGCGGATCTTTACCGGAAAAACAAATGAATTCACCTTGATAATGCTCCACCGATCATCTATATTTCCCCGAAGCGGCAACCCAATAACGCTAAGATTATACTTCATAATTTTGATCGCCGCCGATATGGGCCGTCTCGTCTTCAAATACCCGGCGGAAAACACCACCAGCATCCCTTAACCCGGTTCACCGCGTGCTGCGCAACCAGGACGGGGCGGGGCCATAACCATCCATGAAACCAATACGGGTCAGCCCATGCTCAGGGGTCATTCTGGCCGGGGGCCGGAATTCACGCTTCGGCGGACGTGAAAAAGCACTGATTCCCCTGGCCGGCAAACCGATGATCGATCATATCCTGGCCGCCTTCGAAGGGCTGTTCGATGAAATTATCATCGTGTCCAACCAGCCGCAGCACCTGGTGGACCGCAATGCCACCATCGTCACCGATCTATGGGACGTTCGCAGCGCCCTGACCGGCATCCATGCGGCGCTTTTCTACAGCCGCTGTGAGGCCGTTTTCATCTCCGCCTGCGACACCCCGTTGATCAAGTCGGCCCTCATCGCCGCTTTGTTGGAAGCCCGTCAGCCAGGTATTGATCTCGTCGTTCCGGAAACCCCCTCTGGCCTGGAACCCCTGTGCGCCGTTTATTCCCAAAGCTGCCTGGCCCCGATTGAAAACCGCCTCAAACGCGGGGATTACCGCATTCGCCGATTTTTCAATCGGGTTCGGGTTAAGCGTGTGAGCACCAAACGTTTGCTCACGATCGATCCGGACCTGCGGTCCTTTAAAAACGTGAACACGCCTGAAGCGCTGGCTGAGGCCGCGCAATGGAAAGGAGCTTTGTCGGCGCATGAATGCTATCGATCTGATGAATCGCATTAAAGCCCATCCTGATTTTCATCGGGCCGGCATGGTTTTGTGCCACAATGGCGTGGTGCGGGCCACCTCCCGTGATGGCCGCGAGGTTTCCGGCCTGCGGGTCAAGGTTGATGATGAGCGGTTAGAAGCCATTCTGATCAAGGCCCGCCAGCGGCCGGGCATCGTCGATGTTCAGGTGGAAATCGCGGCGGACTGCGACTTGGCGGTCGGCGACGATGTCATGCTATTGGTGGTGGCGGGTGATGTGCGCGAAAATGTGATCGCCATCCTGGAGGAGACCCTGAATGCCATCAAAACCACGGTCACATCCAAAACCGAGTTTTTCATTGCGCCGGCAGATTGATTCGGCAGGGAGGTCAGATTGACGGAATTTACCCATCTGGATCAAGAGGGTCGGGTTCGCATGGTGGATGTCAGCGACAAATCATCCAGTGATCGGCGGGCCATCGCCCAGGCCGTGGTTGTCATGCATCCGGCAACGCTGACCCAGATCCAGAACCAGAATGTGAAGAAGGGCAATGTTCTCGAAACAGCTCGTATTGCCGGGGTCATGGCCGCGAAACAGACGGCCGCCCTGATACCCATGTGTCATCCCTTGAATCTGCGCCATGTTCAGGTTGACTTCACGCCAGATGTCGCCGGCACCCGGATTAAGATCGAAGCGGCGGTAAGAATCCACGACCGCACCGGTGTGGAAATGGAGGCCCTGACCGCGGCCACCGTCGCGGCTTTGACGATTTACGACATGTGCAAGGCGCTCGACCGCGGCATGCAGATCACCGATGTCTGGCTGGTGGAAAAAACCGGCGGGGCCAGCGGTACTTATCGCCGTGAAACGGCCACGGCCGGCGAGCACGGGCGCCCAACCTGATGACGATGACAACGCCCTTAACGATAACACCGCTCGTCCTGGCCCTGGCCCTTGTGGCCGCCGTGGTTGTGGGCCTGCCCCTGGGGTGGTGGTTACACCGCGTCCGTCATATGAAGATCCATTTGGCGGCCCTGACGGAGGTCGGCCGCCAACTGGACGGCGCCCACCTGGAGGTGGTCCGATTGACCGAAGCCCACGCGGCGGCCAATGTCAGGGCCGAACGGACGACCGACCTGGAAGAACGCCTGGATCGCCGCGAATCCCAGATCGCCGCTCTACAGAATGAAATTTCCAACCTGCGCAGCCACGGTGCCCGCCTGGAAACCATCATTCGGCAAGATCGCCAGGGCCTCAAGGAAAAACTGAGCCTGGTCGAAGGCTGGCAGAACCGCCTGACCGACGCCTATAAAGGCCTGTCGACCCAGGCCCTCAAAGAAAACAACCGCATCTTCATGGATCTCGCCCAGAGCACGCTGGCCCGCTTCGTCGATAAGGCCCGCAGCGATATGGATCAGCGCGCGCTGGCCGTTGACAACATGCTGAAACCGCTGAACGAGGCCCTCGAGCGCTACGAGCACCACGCCAAGGACATTGAACGGGCACGCGAAAATGCTTACGGCGAACTGCGGCAGCAAGTTCACCACATGGCCGCGGCCCAGGACCGTGTCCACCACGAAACCAGTCGCCTGGTTAAGGCCCTCCAGGTTCCCCATGTGCGCGGACGATGGGGGGAAACCACGCTCAGGCGCGTGGCCGAGCTCTCCGGCATGCAGGCCCACTGCGATTTTTTCGAACAACCGATGGTCCCGGGTGAGGATATCCGCATGCGCCCGGACATGATTGTGCAACTGCCTGGCAACCGCCAGATTATTGTGGATGCCAAAGTACCGCTATCCGCCTATCTCGATGCCCTGGAGGCCACCGAACCCGAAAAGCACGACGCCCTGCTGGACCGGCATGCCGCCCAAATTCTAACCCATATCCAGCAGCTGTCGCGCAAAGCCTACTGGGCTCAGTTTGATACGACGCCGGAATTCGTCGTACTTTTCATCCCCGGTGAAAATTTTTTTGCAGCGGCCCTGTCTCGCAATCCCAAATTGATCGAAGACGGCATCCAGCGTCAGGTCGTTCTGGCAACCCCGACAACGCTGATCGCGCTGCTCAAGGCGGTGGCGTTTGGGTGGCGGCAGCAGCAAGCGGCTGAAAACGCCGATACCGTCAGCCGGCTCGGCCGAACGCTATACGAACGCCTCAAAACCATGACCACCCATCTGCAGCAGATGGGCCGCGACCTGGATCGCTGTGTGGGCAGCTACAATCGCATGGTGGGATCGATGGAGCGGCGGGTCCTGACATCGGCCCGGCGATTCGAGGATTTGGGGGTGGTCAGGAGCGATGGATCGCCTGTCGGCCTACCAGAAAAGATCGAACAGCGACCGCGCATAGTCGATGGGAGTGATGACAAATGAAGTTGCGAATCCAAACGCGGCTGATGGTTTTATGCTTCGTTGGCGGAATCCTCTGGCAGGCGGGTTGCACACCGCATAAACCCACCCCTCCAGCCGAACCTGGCGCGGAGCTTTACGCCTTAAGCGCAGAAGACTGGCCCGTGTTTGCCGATGATATGGATTATGACGGCCTGGAGGATGCGATCAACCAAAGCCTGGTGTACCTGTCCCGGCTGCCCGAAGACCGTCGTTTCCGTTTTGGGACGGCAACTTATCCTAAATACCATATGGTGCAATCGCTTGAGCTATTGAGGGATTTTGCCGCCACGCGCCCCGACCAAGAACGACTCCAGCAATTTTTGAGACGGCATTACCAACTCTTTCGTTCGATCGGCCGCCCCCCCAACGGGGAAGTACTGTATACCGGTTATTTTGAACCGCTATATCCCGGCAGCCTCAATCCTTCGCCCGTCTATAACATACCGGTTTACGGTATTCCGGAAGATCTCGTTTCCGTGAATCTGTCGCTGTTCTCCCCGGAATGGGCGGGCCAGCGCATTGTCGGGCGCCTCGAAGGGCATCAATTGCTACCTTATCATACGCGCGCCAAAATCATTCAAGATAACGTGCTCCAAACCAAGGCCCCGATTATCGCGTGGCTGCAGGATCCCGTTGACCTTTATTTCCTGCAGGTTCAGGGTTCCGGCAGCATTAAAACCCCTGCGGGACAAAAGATCCGCATCCTATACGCCGCTCAGAACGGACACCCCTCCGAGTTGGTGGGGCGCCATCTGATAAGGGAAAACAAAGTTCCGCCGGAAGAAATGTCGATGCAGCGCATTCGGCGCTATTTTCGGGAACATCCCGAGGATACCGAGCGCCTGCTGAATCAGGATCCCAGCTTTGTTTTTTTCCGTATCGGCGAGACCGGTCCGCTCGGCAATCTGGGCGTGGAAGTGACCCCGGGACGCAGCATTGCAACCGACCGCAATTTGTTTCCGCCGGGGGCCCTGGCCTACATTACCACCCAAAAACCGCTCGTCTCGGGCGATCGCACGATCGCGCAATGGACCCCGCTGAAACGCTTCGTGCTCAATCAAGATACCGGAGGGGCCATCAAGGGGCCGGGGCGGGCGGATCTGTTCTGGGGCTCCGGCGCCTATGCGGAGACGGCGGCCGGCCATTTGCAGCACACGGGAAGCCTCTACTTTCTGATCCTTAAAGAAGGTGCCGGATCGCCGCCGGCGCTATGATCCGCCGGTCCGCTGATGCCCTGAATCGCAGCGGTGCTTGACGGACGACGGTGAACAAGTTAGGTACATCCTCTGCTTGTTGATTGACAAACCATCTGGATAACGTTTGAGCGCTTATCAGATGGCGCTTCACTGAATCCGGGCATGGCGGCTGCTCGGCACGACACTTACCCAAAAAGGAGTCTGTTCATGTTCGGTATCGGCATGCCGGAAATGATCCTGATCCTGGCCATCGCGCTCATCGTGATCGGTCCCAAAAAGCTTCCCGACCTGGCCAAATCGCTGGGCCGTGCAATGAACGAGTTTAAAAAAGCAACCCGCGAGATCAAGGATTCCATCGATGTGGACGGGGATCTCAAGGATGTCAAACAATCCTTTGATGATCTCAACACCGATCTCCGGGACTCGATCAACCCGCTAAAGAATGATCCCGTGAAGCCGCCGACCGAATCTCCCGCGCCGTCCAGCGACGAGCAGCCCGGGAGCGCATCGAAAACATCGCCCGAATCGACCGGTGAAGGAAACGCCAAGGATGAATGAAGAAGAGAAATACCCCTTCACCGTCCATCTCGAGGAACTGCGCAAACGCCTGATCACCTCGTTCATCGCCATCGGGGTCGGCTTCGTCGCCGCCTACGGATTCAAAGAATACCTTTTCGGCATTCTGGTGCAGCCGCTGCAAAGCGTCATGCAGGAAGGCGACACCCTGATCTACACGAACCTGCCGGAAGCTTTTTTCACCTATCTCAAAGTGGCCCTGCTGGCCGGGATCGGCATGGCAACCCCGGTGCTGCTCTATCAGTTCTGGATGTTTGTGGCCCCCGGGCTTTACGAAAAAGAAAAGCGCCTGCTGCTGCCCATCGTTTTCCTGTGCTCCTTTTTCTTTATCGGCGGTGCGCTCTTCGGTTACTTCGTCGTCTTTCCCTGGGGTTTTAAATTTTTCCTGGGATTTGCCACCGAAACCATCCGCCCGATGCCGTCCATGAAGGAGTACCTGGGATTTGCCGCCAAACTCCTGATTGCCTTTGGTCTCGTCTTCGAACTGCCCTTGGTGATCACCTTCATGGCCCGCATGGGGATCGTATCCGTCGCCTTTTTAAAGAAGCACCGTAAGTACGCCGTCCTGCTCTTTTTTGCCGGCGCCGCCATCCTGACCCCGCCGGATGTCGTCACCCAGGTGATGATGGCCATGCCGCTCATGCTGCTTTATGAAATCAGCATCATCGGCGCCCGGATTTTCGGAAGGCGCCCTACCGAGGAGGCGGTCGAGGACGGTCAGCCCGAGGCCGGCGAAACCGACGGTTGAATCTGAAGGATTGGGAAGATCTGCGGACAGGATTGCACCGCATCCAGCAGCAACGCATGGTGTGGCAACATCCACTATCGCTCCCCAGCCCTATTGATATCCGCAGATTTATTTTGCCTTTTTAAAAGCCCTGGCATAGGGTAGATGCCGCATACCACCGACCGGCCATATGAGGCATTCATGACCAATCCCGTCTTAAACGACCGCTTTGCCGTCCTAAAAGATCGCATCGAAGACTACCTCAAACTATTCCATCAGACCTTAGTCGGCTTGAATGGCGACGCGCTTCAGGCCGTCATCAGTGAGCTGCGCTCCGGACTGCAGGAACCTTTTCTCTTCGTGGTGGTTGGCGAGGTCAAATCCGGAAAAAGCAGCTTCATCAATGCCCTTCTGGGAGAAAATATCTGCCAGGTCGATGCGGCCCCCTGCACGGATGTCATCCAGCAGATTGTCTTTGCGGCAGAACATTTCGAGGAAAACATCCACCCCCTGTTTAAGAAAATTGGCCTGCCCCTGCCCATCCTCAAAACCATCGCCATCGTCGACACGCCCGGCACCAATACCGTCATTGAAAACCACCAGGAAATTACCCGGAAATTCATTCCCAACAGTGATCTGGTTCTGATGGTTTTTCAGGCCAAGAACCCTTACACGCAATCCGCCTGGGACCTTCTGGATTATGTCCACGAGGACTGGCGCAAACGCACCATATTTATTCTGCAACAGGCCGATTTGGCGCGACCGGACGAAATCCAGACCAACATGACCCGCGTCCGCGAACTGGCCCTGCAGAAAGGCATCCCGGATCCACAGATCTTTGCCACGTCGGCCGAGCATGAAACCAAAGGGATTGACAGCAGCGGCTTTAAGGCCGTGCGCCAATTTATCCGCGAAACCATTACCGGCGGCCGGCACTATCGGCTCAAACT
>JASFTA010000076.1:0-6855 GCA_050114115.1 Desulfobacterales bacterium
CCCGCATGATTCGAGAATCAGCCTGCTGCGGCTGACACCGGCGGGACAATTCAAACTGGACCGGATCAATGCCCATCTAAAATCGACCAATCGCGATGTGCTCGCCCGCATGACGCCGGAACAACGTGATACCCTGTTGGTGCACCTCGAGGTGCTCAAAGCGTCGATGCAAGCGGTTCGCGGCGACTGAGGAGGGCGGCCGCTGCCCGAAGGCGCGGAAGTCTTCACCCAATTGGTTCACACTATGAAGTTTAACACCCTGTTACGATCGACAAGAGGAGGAGATCATGCCGCAGGTCGAGGAGCAAATCGAAGCCATCAAATCACAACTGGACAGCATGCAGACGAAATCGGCCGAGAACAAACTGGCCATGGTGGTTTTCAGCGGCGACCTGGACAAGGTCCTGGCCGCCCTCGTGATTGCCACGGGCGCCGTGGCCATGGGGATGGAAACGGTGATGTTTTTTACCTTCTGGGGCACACCGGTCCTGCGTGATAAAAACAAAACGGTTGGCGGCAAGGATATCATGGGCAATATGTTCGGCGCCATGCTGCCCAAGGGCGCTGGCGATGTCAAACTCTCCCAGATGAACATGGGTGGCATGGGCACGGCCATGATGAAATCCTTGATGAAAAAGAAGAACGTGGCCTCCCTGGAAGAAATGTTCGCCCTGGCCGAAGAACTCGGCGTGCGCATGGTCATCTGCGAAATGTCCATGGATCTCATGGGTTTCAAACGCGAGGAAATGATCAACTACCAGAACCTGGAGTTCGGCGGCGTGGCCAAATTCCTGGAGGAGGCCGGGACCAGCAAAGTCCAGCTCTTCATTTGACGGTTTCGCAAAAAGTTCGAGATGCGGCTTGCGAGACCCGAGAAATGAGGCGTACGCAAAGTACGCCGCTACGAGTTCATCATATTTGAAGCGCAAATCATTACAAACATAGAAGGGAATTATCATGAGCGAAGACATCAAAATCAGCAAAACACTGGATCTCAAGGGGCTGGCCTGTCCCATGCCGGTGGTCAAGATCAGCAAGGGGATCAAAGAGGTGGAAGTCGGCGAGGTGATCGAGGCCCACACCACCGACCCCGGCTCCCTGACCGACATCCCGGCCTGGGGCCGCACCACCGGTCACGAGATCCTCGAATCGAATCAGGAAGGTGAGCTCATCCGCTTTTTGATTCGACGTACGTCTTAAATCGCTAATAGGCCCCGAAACGCAAAAAACTTTTTCAAACGACGGAGAAACACTAATGACACTCGGAAGCTTTACCGCCGACGATCTATTCGATTGGCTGACCCAACGCGAGGATATTTTACTGCTGGATGTACGCAACGATGTCGAATTTAGCCGTTTTCAAGTGGAAGGCCCCTACCCGTTCGACATGGTCAACGTGCCCTATATGGAATTCATCGAGATGGAAGACGAAAGCGTGGCCAGGGTCCCCCGCGGAAAGCGCGTGCGCATCGTCTGCGCCAAGGAAGGCTCGTCCAAATATGTGGGCGAAATCCTGGTCAACCACGGGTTCGAAAACGTGGCCCACATGCAGGTGGGCATCAAGGCCTGGGGCAATCTGCTGGTCCCGGCTCGCGTGGCACGCGGCAAGGACTACGAACTTTACCAGTTCCGTCGCCCGGGTAAAGCTTCCTGCAGCTACGGCCTGATCCACGGTGAAGAAATGATGGTCTTCGATCCAGCCAAAAACATCGACTTCTATCTCGATTTTGCTAGAAACCGCGGTGCCACCATCACCAAGACCTTCGAAACCCACCGCCAGGCCGACTATATCTCCGGCAGCGAAGGGCTGCGGCGCCGTGCCGCCGTTGAGATCGTGGCCCCGGAAGACGATTTCCAAGGGGCCCGGTTCCCCTACACCCCCGCCCGGCACGGCGATCTTCACCGCTTCCGCGACGGGGGCCCCGAGGTGGAGGTCATCCACACCCCCGGCCACACGCCGGGCAGCACCTGCTATCGCATCGACGGGCAATACCTCGTCACCGGCGATACGGTCTTCATCCAGTCCATCGGCCGGCCCGACCTGGGCGGCATGGCGGAATCATGGTCGAACATGCTGTTTAAAACCATGACCGAGTTCCTTCTCTCGCTGGACGAGGATACGCTTATCCTGCCGGGCCACTACATGGACTGGCGCGAGGCCGACGACAACCTGATCTTCGCCGCCCCCATGGGCAAGATCAAGGAACGCAACGCCGACATCTATGCCATCGACAAGCCCGAAGATTTCTATGCCTTCATCCAGGCCAACATGCGGTCCCAGCCCGAGGAATACGCCCGGATCCGTGAAATCAATGCGGGGCTGGTGGAGGTGGACGAAGAGCAGCAGGAGATCATGGACATCGGCAAGAACGAGTGCGCGGCCAGCATGCACGCGGCCGCCTGAAGTTAGCCCTGTTACCCCGGCGCCGGCATTCCCATTTTGACCGACGCCGGTAATCCGATGAGCGCTCGGCGCATGGCCCTCGCAGGTTGACAACCTCTGATGGCAGAATAATTTAATCCTCGAAGCCGTCGGCATCTAGACGGCGCCAAGAGGGCCCTCAGATGCTTGGCGGCACCATCGGCCATCGGAACCAACCGCGCGGCAGCAGCGGCGCCTGACCCGCAGGCCGCGACCAACGTCCCTATCTCTGCGGAGAAGCCGAAGCAACGGTTTGTACCCACCATCCGACAAAGCACCACTTAGACGGCTATTGATCCGATCACCGCTACGCCAGGCCCGGACGGGGTCGGTTACCAGGTTGTGTGCCGCACAGGGGTGAGACCATTCTCAAAGTGATCAAAAAGTCAGGAGAAAACAATGCCGCTTCCCGCCAACAAAACCAAAATAGTCTGTACCATCGGTCCGGCCTCGGAGTCGGTCGCGGTTCTTGTCCAAATGATTGAGGCCGGGATGAATATCGCCCGGCTCAACTTCTCCCACGGCGAATTTGACGGCCACCGGCAAATCGTCGCCAATATACGCTCGGCGGCGAAACGGACGGGTCGTCGGGTGGCCATCATGGGTGATCTGCCGGGCCCCAAGATGCGTATCGGCGAATTGGCGGAGGAGCCGGTCGAATTGCACGCCGGTGATCCATTTACCCTCTCGGCGGCATCCTTTACGGGTGATCAGCGGCGCGTCTCGATGAGCTTTCCCCGGCTGCCCCATGTCGTCAAGCCGGGCGACCCCCTTTATCTGAACGATGGCAACATTCAAATCAATGTGGAATCGGTAGCGGGTCAAGAGGTGCACTGCCGGGTGGTGGTGGGGGGGGAGCTGCGCTCCCGCAAGGGCCTCAACCTTCCGGATATCGATCTGGGGATCAGCGCCTTCACCGAACGTGACCATGCGGGCCTCCGGTTTGCCGCTGAGATCGGCCTGGATGCGGTGAGCCAATCATTCGTCGAATCGGCCACCGACATCCAGGCCGTCCGCAAGGCTGCTGCGGCACTGGAATATCACCCCTTTATCATTGCCAAGATCGAACGCTCACGGGCCAGAGACAATCTCGAAGCGATCCTCGATGCCGCCGACGGCATCATGGTGGCACGCGGTGACCTGGGGGTCGAAATCCCCATCGAAGGGATTGCCATGGCCCAGAAGCAGATCATCCACCTGGCCAACCTCAGGGGCAAACCGGTGATTACCGCCACCCAGATGCTGGAGTCCATGACCGCCAACCGTCGACCGACCCGCGCGGAATCGACCGATGTGGCCAACGCCATCCTGGACGGCACCGACGGCGTCATGCTCTCGGGTGAATCCGCCATGGGCCAGTATCCTGTCGAGGCGGTGGGTATGCTGGCCCGGATTGCCGCCGCTGCCGAACCACGCCGCCCGAGTCATGCGGTGCGCGAAACCCTGCGCGAATATGACCGCCGGGGCGAAACCAGCGCCCGCGACCTGATCACCCGGAGCGTCGAGACCATCGTGGCGCGTGTTTCCCCGGCCGTGGTGCTGGTGCCGAGCCTGAGCGGCGCTACCGCCCGTAACATTACCCGCTACCGATTGCCGGTATGGATTGTGGTGGTGAGCGAAGATAAAAAAGTGTGCCAGGATCTCGTTTTCTCCTACGGCATCTATCCGGTCCACGAACCCGATCCGCCTCAAGTCTGGAATGAATTTGCCCACCAATGGCTGTCATCACACACCATCGAAGGTGATTTCGTCGTCCTGGCCACCGGTCCATCGCCGAGGAATCCGGAGGCCAACAATCGGATCGAGCTTATCGAAATACGAAGACCCTAGGTTGGACGCGCCGTGCATTCCAAGGCTACACGAACGCAGGGCTAATTTGACAGCCGTAGGCCAATCTTTGTAAACTCGCCACTCATGATGCGATGGTAGGGGCCCACAAAACCGCATACCCGCTGGGAGCCCGCAGGGTTGATCTAATCCACGCGTCATTTGGGCCGATTCGCACGCTTGACGACCCGCTCAAGGAGACCATGGCCATGCGGCACCTAATCCGGCCATGGGCCCCTGATGGCCGGATCAACAGGTCTTCCACTAGACAACTCATTTGATACCCGACGCGGCCCTAATCTGATGTCTATAATGACAGGGAACTGTTATCTAATTACCTTACCGCACGGCCCTCCGGAAAGCGCTGTTCCGGACACCCGGGGTGTGCCCTTCGCATTGGCAGGCTGTTGAAAAACGTCATGCGCGCCGGCCAGACAAGGCAAAATCCGACGAAAAAGCGCAGTTTATGTGGAATAAATGAGCATTTTGAGGAGGATTTTAACGCCGTATGGCCAAGCGCAATCGTTTTTCAACAGTCTGTTAGGCATGAATCGGGAACCTGAAATCAGCGCAACGTAAAATGGTTCGATTGCGCCATTCACCAATCGACCCAAACGGGAGCCCGCAATATGAATGCAAAAATCTACTATCAGGATCTGGGATTGGTCAACACGCAGGCCATGTTCCGGCAAGCCCTCGACGAAGGCTTTGCGGTGCCGGCTTATAATTTCAACAACATGGAGCAGCTACAGGGTATCATCACCGGCTGCGTGGAATCCAAATCGCCTGTGATCCTGCAGGTTTCCGGAAGTGCCCGTAAATATGCCCACGCGGCCATGCTGCCCCACCTGGCCGTGGGGGCCGTGGCCATGGCCGAAGCCCTGGGCCAACCCATCCCAATCGCCCTGCACCTGGACCATGGCAGTTCCCTCGAACTGTGTCAGGAATGCATCCAAAGCGGTTTTTCCTCGGTGATGATCGACGGATCCCACCTGCCCTTCAAGGAAAACATGGCCGTCACCCGCCAGGTGGTCGAATTCGCGCACGACTTCGATGTCACCGTCGAAGGCGAGCTGGGCGTCCTGGCCGGCATCGAAGACGAAGTGGTGGCCGAGAAATCCCACTTTACCCAGCCCGAGGAAGTCGAGGCGTTCGTGGGAAAGACCGGCGTGGACAGCCTGGCGATCTCGATCGGCACCTCCCACGGGGCCTACAAATTCAAGGTGCGCCCCGGTGAGGCGCCGCCGCCGCTGCGCTTCGACATCCTGGAGGAGGTTGAAAAACGCGTGCCGGGATTCCCGATCGTGCTGCACGGGGCCTCCTCGGTCGTGCCGGAATACGTGGCCATGATCAATCAATACGGCGGCAAGATGGACGATGCCGTGGGCATCTCGGAAGACCAACTGCGGCGGGCGACCCGGTCGGCGGTCTGCAAGATCAACATCGACAGCGACGGCCGCCTGGCCATGACGGCCGCCATTCGCAAAATACTGGCCGAAAACCCGGGGGAGTTCGATCCCCGCAAATATTTAGGCCCGGCCCGGGAAGCCCTGGTGGCCATGGTCAAACATAAGAACGAAAGGGTGCTGGGCAGCGCCCATCGCGTCTGAGTGCCCTTTGGGAAACGGCATCTTTTGTCCCCGGCCGGCGTTCTCGCCCTTCCGAAATCCTCGACGTAGCGTAAGCTAGGCCTGCGGTTTCGGAAGCGCTGCGGCCTTGGTCGGAACCAAAATCTACCGATTCCCAAAGGACACTGGCCGGATGAACTTCTGGTCATCGGCTACCAAGGCATTTCCCGGGATAGGTTGCTCCGTGTCTTGCCGACCTGATCATAGCGGCGGTCACACAAACGCTCTGCCGGTTTCCGATCGCCGCCCCGAACCTTTAAGTGTAAACGGTCGAAAGCCATGCAAATCCTGACCACCCCCCACATGGAGCGCTGCATCGGGTGTTATTCCTGTTCGCTGGCCTGCGCCCGGCTCGTGCACCGCAACCTGTCCTGGCTCACGGCCGGCATCCGCATCAAATCCTCGGGCGGGCTTTCCACGGGCTACAATGCCGTCACCTGCCTGGCCTGCGACCCGGCTCCCTGTGCCGCGGTCTGCCCCACCGGGGCCTACACCCAGCGTGAAGGCGGGGGCGTACGGGTCAAGAAGCGCCTCTGCATCCGCTGCGGCGAGTGCGCCGCGGCCTGCCCGGTGGAGGCCGTATATCTCGACAATACCGGCGATCCCTTCGTCTGCATTCATTGCGGGCGTTGTGTGGCATTCTGTCCACACGCCTGCCTTGAAATGAGCGCGATCAACGACAACCTCCCGGTCGGGAACGAAAAGGAGGTGACGCCATGATCCGCGAGGCATTCCGGGTCTTGATCGTGGAGCTGACCATCGATCGGAGCCGTATCGAAATGCTGGACGGCCGCGATGCCCTTGCCGGCGGCAGCGGTCTCGCCGCCCTGCTTTTCGAAAAGTACGGGCAGCCGGACAAGCCCTGGGACGATCCTGACCAGCCCCTTATTTTGGCCATCGGGCCCCTGACCGGCTATTTCCCGCTGATGAGCAAGACGGTCTGCGCCTTCAAGTCACCCTACCACGACCAGTACGCCG
>JASFTA010000077.1:0-6835 GCA_050114115.1 Desulfobacterales bacterium
CTCGACCATCTGGACGATCTGGTCCAGGTCGATTTCGGAGACCACCAGCAGGTCGGGGGCCACCGTTTGCAGGCGCTGACTGCGCAGCCGGATCTGGCGCACCGATTCTTCGCCCGAAACATAGAGCACCCGGGCCCCGCTCACGGCCAGTCCGTAGAGGGCCTGGAGCATCAGGGTCGATTTACCGATACCGGGGTCACCACCGATCAGCACCAGGCTGCCGGCCACGAGACCGCCGCCCAGAACGCGGTCGAACTCGGCGATCCCGGTCAGGCGGCGTGTTTCGGCATCCAGGCCGACCGCATCGATGGGGATGGGCTGCGCGACCACCTTGCTGCCGGTCAGGGCCGTGATCGCCTGTTTGCCGGTGCGGCGCTCTTCGGTCATGCTGTCCCACTGCTGGCATTCGGGGCATTTGCCCATCCAGCGCGGGGTCTGGTAGCCGCAGGACTGGCAGGTGAAAATGGTTTTGGGTGTTTTTTTGGCGGTCATGATGGCAGCGCGACTTTCCGGGGTTGATTTGCCTATGGGTCTCCGTCCACGGTTATCGATGAAATCGACAACGTGTCCGATTCAGAACTGCTGGTTTTGGGTTCTGCGCAAGGCCGCACAAGGGTTTGCGGTGAGGCGTACGCCGGTAGGCCGCAGCCGGAAACCCGCGGAGAACGCCGCGCAGGGCCAAAAAGACCATTTCTGGATGGACACTGATTAATAGCAGAGCTTGATCTCAAATCCAATAGCAGCGACGGAGCATGCCCACCCAAGAAGGCGGCCATGGCAGGTCGTCGAAAAACCGTATGAATTCAGGCAGGACAACCTCAAATACGACGAGAAATCGCAGCATATTCGATAATATGCACGCCATAGCGAGGGGTGGGGCCCGCACACAGTCTGCGCGAAAGAAGGCGGTAACACCACAATCGGGCTTCAGCCTGGTTTTGAAACGGTCCCGGCGCCTAACGAAAGACTGGACGGCGGCGGTTGCCTGTGAAATAAAAAGAAGACCATGGATAAACAGGACATCCGTAAAATTATGACGCGCGTGATCAGACATGCAGGATTGTGGCTGGTGCTCGTTCTGGCAGGCCTTTTCATCACGGGTGCGGCCCCCGGGCCTCAATACTTCAGCCCCCTTGTCAAACGACTCGTGGCCGACGGTTTTGATCAGGGCCGGATCGCGGCGGTATTTGCGCGGCCGGAAACAACGGTCGCTATCGACGGGGTTTCGCTTTTCTTCCGCCACAGCGAAGCGCGCCTGGACTACGGTCAGTTTCTGCGCCCCCGGCGGATCGACAAGGCCCGGCAATACCTCCAGGCGCATATCGCCGATCTCGAGGCCGCCCGGGAGCGCTATGGCGTTGCCCCGGAGGTGGTCACGGCGATTCTCCTGGTGGAGACCAATCTGGGGGGCATGAGCGGGCGCCAGGTGGTTTTCAATATCCTGGCCACCATGGCGGCCCTGGAGGGCCTCGACGCCCGGGAGACGTTCTGGGCCGAAATGCCGACCGAAAAGCGTCTTCCGCGCAAAAAATTCAATGCCAAGGCCGATCGCAAATCGCGCTGGGCCTACAACGAGCTGAAAGCCCTGTTGAAGTACGCTCACCGGGAAGGGTTCGATCCCCTCTACATGAAAGGCTCCTATGCCGGGGCTTTGGGTTACTGCCAGTTCATGCCCAGCAATGCCCTCAAACTGGGTGTGGACGGCAACGGCGACGGCCGCGTGGATCTTTACACCCACGCCGATGCCATCGCCAGTATCGGCAACTACCTCAAATATCACGGCTGGCGGTCGGAACTCAGTCGTGAGAAGCGCTACCGGGTGATCCTGAAGTACAACTACAGCAAACCCTACGCCAATACGATTCTGAAGATTGCGGACGAGTTGAAAGGTTAGCGATGGATTTTAAAATGGCACTCATGGTGCTGGTGGCCAGCGTGCCCTTCTTCCTTCTGACGGTCTGGGCCCTGGTGGATGTGTTCATGAAGGATTTCGGCTCCACCGGTCGCAAGGCCCTCTGGGCCCTGGTGGCCGGGTTTCCTTTCGTGGGGGCCCTGATCTACCTGCTTTTAGGGTTCCGCCGAGGCCGCAAGCCCGACAACGCTTGACCGCGCGCCGTTGCGTCTTAGGTTTGCGTTTGACAAGTTTCATGTTTTTCGCTAAATCAGCCAGATCGTTTCACATATACGTGGTCCCATCGTCTAGCGGTTAGGACGCCGGCCTCTCACGCCGGTAACGGGGGTTCGATTCCCCCTGGGATCACCATCATATAAAAATGCAAGGGTTATCCCGTTTTCGGATAACCCTTGCGTTTTGTAAAATCTTCATGCCCCCCATATACCCCACATTGTGACCTGCTCACCGAAACCTGCCCCCGTTTTTAAGTTAGACAGTGACTTTGGTTTAAAACAGGATCATACACTTTTCCGGGTTCAAGAAGAGGTGAAGCGCTTCGCCCTCTTCCTGGGGCAGGTGGTGGGGGACCTGCACCCGGATCATGGTACCTTCCACGTCGACGAAAAAGTAGAGGAAATTGCCGAGGTAGGCCTTGTGGGCGATGGTCCCCTTGACCAGGTTCTCCCGGTTTTCCGGCGGCTGGGTGAACACCTCCACGTCCTCGGGGCGTATCGATGCATTCACTTTCACATTCGGTGCCGTGGCCTCGATGTCGGATGTCTGGCAGAATAGTTCTCGGTTGAATTCGGTACGCATCACGGCCGTGCGGTGGTCGGCTTGGATCCGGACGATCTCTCCGGCAATAAAGTTGGTGGTGCCGATAAAATCGGCCACAAACTTGTTGGCCGGTTTTTCGTATATCTCTTTGGGCTTTCCGAGCTGCACCACGTTGCCCGAATCCATGACGGCGATTCGATCGGAGATCACCATCGCTTCGGCCTGGTCGTGGGTGACATATACCGACGTGATGTCCATCCGCCGCACCAGGCTCTTGATCTCGAAGCGCAGTTCCTCCCGCAGTTTGGCATCCAGGTTGCTTAACGGCTCGTCGAGCAGCAACACCTTGGGATTGGTCACCAGCGCCCTGGCCAGCGCCACCCGCTGCTGTTGCCCGCCGCTCAGCTGGGACGGGTATCGATCTTCGAGTCCCCCCAACCCCACCAGTTCGAGGACCTTGTGGGCCTTTTCCCGGATCTCCGGCCGGGGGACTTTCTTCAGTTTCAAGCCGTAAACGATGTTATTGAACACCTTCATGTGCGGCCACACGGCATAGTTTTGGAAAACCATGCCGATGCCTCTTTTGGCCGGGGGTACAAATCCCTGGGATAGCATCGGTTTGCCGTCGATGACGATATCGCCTTCGTCCGGCTTTTCAAGGCCGGCAATGCATCGAAGGGTGGTGGTTTTGCCGCACCCGCTGGGGCCCAGGAGCGTCAACATTTCCCCCTGGTTGACTTCGAATCCGATGCGATTGATGGCGACCACTTCCTTGAAACGCTTGAACAGATTCTGGATCTCGATAAAGGCCAATGAATTTTCTCCTTGCCAACGCATTCAGGGGTCCGGGGTTGTCTCCGCCGGCGGTTTTGAATCCAAGCGCCCGATCGCCGGCGGGATGTAGCGCACACAGACCCCGGCTAGTTTTCCCCGGCACCCCAGGCGGCTTTGAGAACGCCGCCCCCGATTCTCGATATAATTAGCAAAAGAATAAAAGTGATGACGATCATCAAGAACGCCATCGCCGCCGCGATGCCAAATTCCATGCCGCGGTGCCAGTTCAAATAGATGCCGATGGGAAGGGTTTCCCACCCGCCTTTGTAGAGGAAGACCGCCGTGGAGATCTCCTGGAAGGCCATGATGAAAAACATCACCACGCCCACGAGAACGCCTTTGAGAAGCAGCGGCAGCGAGATGCTAAAAAAGGTTCTCAGCTTCCCGGCGCCGGCCACCTCGGAGGCTTCCTCCAGTGACGGATCCAGCTGCAGGTAGGAAGAATGGGCCATCCGCAGAAAATACGGCAGCCGCCGCGCAAACAGGGCGATGGGCATGATGATCCAGTACTGGGCCAGGGGGATGCCTTCCCAGAAGGCCAGCAGGTAGCTCACCCCGATGGCGATCCCCGGGAACGCCAGCATCAGGGTGATGACAAAGTCGAGGGCATCCCGTCCGGGAACCCGGGTGCGAACGATCAAATAGGCGACCGGCAGCCCGAAGGCGATCCCGAACACCAGGGCGATGCAACTGTAGAGAAAAGAGTTTTTAATCAATCCCGGGCTTTCCAGGAGGATCAGCCTGAAATTTTCGAGCGTCCAATAGGTCGGAAACGGCTCGAAGACCCACCGCCGGGAAAAAGCGGCCAGTCCCAGCACAATGGGGATGAGCAAGACCAGGATGGCGATAAAGATCATGTACGCATACGCACCCGATCTCACCAGTGGGCTGGGTTCGACCACCCTACCTTCGGACGTGGTGCCTTTGGACAGACCGGTATACTTTTTCTTTTCCACCCACCACCGGGCGAGTAAAAAGAGGGAGATGCAAACGATGGAAGAAACCACCACGGCGACGATCCCCATGTACTTCCGATGGACGTCGGTAAAATGGTAGGAGATATTGATATACGAAACCGAAGGCAGAAAATCCACCTGTCCTAGTATCAACGGCGTGAGCCAGTCCGTAAAAGGCCACAAAAATACCAGGACGGCGCCCGCCAGGTAGCTGGGGGTACACAGGGGCAGGGTGATGGTGAAAAACCGACGGTAGCCGCTGGCACCCTCCACTTCGGCGGCTTCTTCAAAGGAGGGGTCGATATTGGTAAAACCCGCGGAAAGACCGAGGACGATAAAAGGGAGCATGTGCAGCGCCTGGATGAACACCAGCCCGTGCAAGCCGTAAATGAAGTTAATCGGCTCCTGGGTCAAACCGATTTCCATCAAAAGCAGATTGACGGTGCCGTACTTGCCGAAAAAGATGATGAACGCAAATACGCCGGCAAAGGCGGGCAACACGATCGGCAGCAGGATCAGGGCGGTGAAGATCGTCTTGCCCCGGTGCCGATAGCGCGCCAGGATATAGGCCAGGGGGACGCCGAATACGGTGGTGGTCACTAGCACCAACGTACTCAGCGCCAAGGTGTTCAGGAACGTTTTGAGATAATAGGCGTCCTGGAAGAATTCGATGTAATTGCCGAAACCCCAGCCGCCGGTCTCGGCGATCTTAAAGCTCTCGATAACCAGGATGGACAGCGGATAGAGTACGAGAAAGGCAATGACTATCCATAGAAGTGTCGCCAGAGAAATGCTGCCGCGAGACATAAGCGATCCTTATCAATGCTGCCGTCCACGCGATGCACGGGCAGGCCCCTTGCCTACCCGTGCTCCGGATCAATCCAAAATGATAACCGCGTATTTCTACATTCAGGGTGTTACCAGCAGTGCCCGTGCCTGGCTGGCGGCCAGACGGGCGGCGGCGTAGTTGCCCTCGTATTCAAAGAGGTTTCGGGCTTCCTTGATTTTGGCGTCAGCCTTCGACACGTTCATCTTGGCGTCTTGGGCCGCCTTGATTTCACCTTCGACCTCCTCGATCAGGAAAAGGCTGCTTTTCAGTTCACCCCACTTGCGGTAGATTTCGTATTCGTATTTGCGGTTGACCTCGTCCCACCGCTCGGTGGCAAGCGCCAGGTCATACTCGATGAAGTCGACCTTCAAATCCCAGAACGAATCGACGCCCAGCGCCTTTTGGGCGTGCTTGGCCATTTCGACGCCTTCCTTTTCCCACTTGGAAAACTGGATGTCCGTGTTGGAAGCAAAGTAGCGGCCCTCCAGCACGTATTTTTGCCCATCGTCGCTGTAGAGCCAGTCCAGGAAAATCTTGCCGACTTTTTCGTTGGGCGCACCCTTGAGCAAGGCCACGGCTTCGGGAACCAGGATCGTTTTTTCGGGAAGGAGGTCACGCACGGGAAACCCGTCTTTGCGTGCGGCCATCGCGTTCATTTGCGGCTGGGCGATACCGATGGGGACTTCACCGCGGGCCACCAACTGGGTGGTGTCGGTGCTGCCGGTGGAAAAACGGGCGAGCTGCGCGGCTAACAACCGGAGGTATTTCCAGGCTTCCTTTTCTCCAAAGGCCTGCAAGAGGATTTCAATGGTTTCATGCATGGTGCCGGAAGCATACGGCAGGGTGTGCACCACATTGCCCCGGTAGATGGGATCGAGCAGATCGTGCCATGTTTTCGGCGGCGGCAGCCGGAGTCTGTCCAGTACTTTTTCGTTGTATAGATTCGTCACGATCCAGGGGGCAAAGCAGGTCCACATCCCCCCCTTGTCCTTGACCTTCATACCGTGCCAATCGGCGGGCACCTTGTCCCAATTCTTGGGCTTGTAAGGAACGATAAGCCCTTCTTTCAACAACACCTCATGCGCCGGTGCCCCGGCGCCCAGGAAAATGTCGGCATCCGGTTTGCCTTTCCAGGCCCTGACCTTGTCCAAACAGACCGGCCATCCGCCCGGCCGAACAAAGGTGATATCCACGTCCTTACCGTACGTTTCCTTATAGTAGGCTTTGAAGCCTTTCGTCAGACTGGCCGACAGCTCCTTGTACACCGGCCCGACCCAACCGATTTTATCCGCCGCCTGCACCTGTGCCGCGCCAATTGGCGAGAGCAGCAACATGGACGAAAGGATGATGAAAATGGTGAGTTTCAGTGCTGTTTTCGGCATTTCGACCTCCTTTTAAGGGACCCTGAGAAGGGGTTAAGGAATTCAAACCGCCTATGGTTATACGACTTCACATGGCTGGCCAAGCGTGGTTTGTGCCGATGGCGCTTCGGTTCAGCAGGCTTTGGGAAAACGCCATGAGCGCCACCCAGACAAGGCCAAATCT
>JASFTA010000078.1:0-6820 GCA_050114115.1 Desulfobacterales bacterium
GGGTCCGAGCCCTTGATCCGGAAATGATCTACCAGGCCATCACCCAGAACCATTTCCCCTCGGCTGGCGGTTCGTTGCTCCACCCCCATCTTCAGGTGCATGCTGACCGCGTAGCCTCCAATCATTTGCGCTTTCTTGAAGAACGGGCCGGGGCGTATTTTCGTGAAACCGGTCGGCGGCTTTTCAGTGACTATCTGGCCCAGGAGAGAATCGACGGACGACGGATGATCGGGGCCTGTGGACAATGGCAATGGCTCGCCGCGTTTGCCCCGGAAGGGTTTTACGAACTCTGGGCCCTGCTGCCCGGCAGGACGGCTTTGGGTGACGTGCCCGGAGCGGTCTGGGGCGATTTGGCCGAGGGGATCATCCGGGCCCAGAAGTTCTACCGCAGCCTCAACCGCAACGCCTACAATCTGGGTTTGCTGGCCGTTGAAGGCGCCCGCAGCATGCTGGAACTGCGTCTGGTGATGCTGGTGCGCGCCAACCATGCCCCCTGGGTGCGAAACGACCACACGGGTTTTGAAGTCATGCTAGGGGATATGGCCACCTTCAGTGCCCCCGAAGAAACCGCCCGCCGGGCACGGCCTTTTTGGACCTGATCAAGCTAGGCTTGGGCTGATGGCCCGCAGGTCAATGGATCGTCTCTTTACCTTTGGGGTAATATCGGGAATAATCGGCGGCGTGTTGAAAAGTCTGAATTCAAGGGGAGGAATCGAGATGGCATATTGGCGGCGTTTGGGGTCGGCGCCCTTGGTTGGGGCGGTTTTGTTTCTGAGTGCCTGGATCTTGGGATGCCAGACGCCGCAATCGCAGGCCCCACCGCCGTCAACGGCGGTCCCGGAGACCGGCGAGGTTCTACGGGTCGGCATAACCGCCAACATGCCGCCGCTCATTTATCGTCAGGATGGCCAAATCACCGGCCTGGAGGTCGAGCTTGCCAAGGGGCTGGGCCAGTTTCTGAACCGCCCCATCAAGTTTGTTGAAATTCCTTGGGACGATCAGATCTCCCATCTATTGGCGAAAAAAATCGATATCATCATGTCCGGCATGTCCATCACCGACATGCGTCGCATGCGCATCGCCTTCTGCGCACCTTACGCTAAAACAGGCCAGATGGCCCTGATCCGACGTGAAGATATTCAGCGTTTCCAAACCGGTTATTATTCTCTGGTGGAAATACCCAGCATTGGCGCGGTGCACAATACGACGGGCGATATCTTTATCCGCTCCCGTTTTCCGGACACCCGCAAAATATTCTACGGTACTTTGGATGATGGCGTACGGGCGCTAATGGGCCACAAGGTCGACGTGCTGGTCTATGACGCGCCGGCTGTCATGCTGGCGGCGGCCAAATTCGAAAACTGGCTCGCGCCGATACCCAAGATGTTCACCAACGAATACCTGGCCTGGGCGGTGCGCAAGGACAATCCTGAATTGTTGCGCGAAGCCAATGCCTATGTTGCCCAATTGAAATCCAAGGGCCAACTGCAGGAAATGGTCAATCGCTGGATCCCCTTTTCTAAATAGTGTCCATCCAGAAATGGTAGATTTTGGTTCAGGCCCCCGCCCGGCGGCGGGCAATTACATCTGTAAGCGTTGCAGCGCCGGATTGACATCACCCCCGGTTTCCGTTAGGGTTTCCCCCTCGTTTGGCGGTTGCGCCGCATGGCCGGCCGAAGCGTCATCCCACCATCAACTTATCGGAATACTGCCATGATCGTTGGTCTCGATGTCGGCGGAACCCACGCCGATGTAGTCTTGCTGGGGCATGAAGGCGTTCTTAACGAAGTCAAGGTGCCGACCGATCCGGCCAATTTATTTCAAACCGTATTAACCGCCCTTGATCAGATCACCGCCGACGTGGATCCGCACCGGATCGAACGCATGGTCATGAGCACCACACTGACCACCAACGCCATTATCCAGCGCAAGCTGCCGCAAGTGGGCATGATCGTCTCCGGTGGTCCCGGCATCGATCCCAACTTACATCGGACCAACGATCACTATGCCTGTGTGAAGGGGTCCATCGACCACCGCGGCCGGGAAATCAAACCGATCGATGCCGCCGAAATCGATACACTGCGCCAACAATTCAAAGATGCCGGGATCCGTAACATCGGGGTCGTGACCAAATTTTCGACCCGTAACCCGGCACAGGAAATCGCCATCGCCAAAATCTTGGCAAGCGACTTTGACAAGGTTTTCCTGGGGCATCGCATTTCCGGCAACCTGAGTTTTCCGCGTCGGATCGTGACCACCTATCTCAACGCGGCGGTATACCCGATCCACCGACAATTCTTTGAGGCCGTTCAGAAAACCTTGCTGCAAAAAGGCTGGGATGTTCCGATTCGCATTCTCAAAGCCGACGGCGGCAATACCAGCTTCGAAGCTTCCATCGATTATCCCGCGCAGACCATTTTTTCCGGTCCGGCCGCCAGCGTCATGGGCTCGATTACCTTTGGTCCGGAAAAAGCCGAAACGCTGGTCATGGATATTGGCGGCACCACCACCGACATGGCCGTATTGATCGACCAGGTGCCGCTTCTGGATCCATTAGGCGTCGAACTGGGGGGCTATAAAACCCTGATCCGGGCCTTGAAAACCCATTCCATCGGTATCGGGGGCGACAGTGCGGTGCGCTTCGAAGATGACCGCCTGTGGGTCGGGCCCCATCGGGACGGACCGGCGCTGGCCCACGGCGGGCCAACCCCCACGCCAACGGATGCCTTGGTCATCATGGGCAAGGCCCGTCGGGGCGACCGGGAAAAGGCTTTACGGGGATTTGCGCCCCTGGCCGTCTCTTTGGGGCTTACCGTCGAAGCGGCCGCCGCCGAGGTTTTCGATCACACCTGCCGCCTGATTCTGGCGGAAGCCGACGGCATGATCGAACGCATCAACCAGCAGCCGGTCTATACGGTTCATGAAATGCTGGCCGGTGGAAAAGTGGCCCCCGCCACCATCCTTGTACTGGGGGGGCCGGCACCGCTGTTTGCCGAGAAGCTTGAAACGCTTTCCGCCCGCAAGGTTGGTGTGGTGCCCCGCTGGGCCGTGGCCAATGCCATCGGGGCGGCCCTGGCCCGCACGACCTGCGAGGTCAGCCTGCATGCTGATACGGAGCAGGGGACGGTCTTCGCGCCGGAGGAGGATTTCCAGCAGAACGTGGAACCGTCCTTCGACCGCCGCGAGGCCCGCCGCATGGCACTCGACCTGTTGCAGACCAAGGCCGTCGCCCGGGGGGCCGATGCGGAACATTTGGAAATGGAAATCACCGAAGATCTGCAGTTCAACATGGTGCGTGGTTTCAGCACCACGGGGAGAAATGTGCGTATTCGGGCGCAGGTCAAACCGGGCCTGATTCACGACTATGACCCGGTGGCGGGCCGGTTGATGTGATCGGTGGACGTTAGCCGCCCATCACGCCCTGGCAGCCCAAACCTTCGCACGTCGGCGTCATCAGGAAACGCTTATGCTGAAAGCCAAGA
The DNA here is from genome assembly GCA_050114115.1 of Desulfobacterales bacterium. Taxonomy (GTDB): domain Bacteria; phylum Desulfobacterota; class Desulfobacteria; order Desulfobacterales; family UBA5852; genus JABZFP01. The sequence continues at coordinate 3,483 of JASFTA010000078.1, forward strand.
ATAAAACCGGGCTGGTCTTCTTCCCGGCCTTCGACTGGGCCATCGATCCGACCCATCCCGAACGCGAGGAGCGGTTGCTCTATACCCAGGACCAGGTGGTCGAAGAGGGCTTGCTGGATATCGACGGTTTGGTGGAACTAAAGCCTGAATTGGTCGATACCGCCGATGTCGAACGGGTCCATTTTTGTCTGCCCGACCCCGAGGCGGTCATGACCGAATCCCATTTCATCAGTGCCGGCGGGGCGACCACCATCGGGCGGGCCGTGATGGACGGTACCGTGAGCAAGGGCTTTGCCCTGGTGCGCCCGCCGGGTCATCACGCCATGCGGGTCGTACACGGTGCCCGCGGTTTCTGCAACGTCAACATCGAAGCCATCATGATCGAACATCTGCGTCAGGCCTATAATGTCGATCGCGTGGCCATCGTGGATACGGACTGCCATCACGGCGACGGCACCCAGGACATCTACTGGCACGATCCCGATACCCTGTTTATATCCATTCACCAGGACGGCCGGACCCTTTATCCCGGTTCGGGATTCCCGAACGAATTGGGCGGCCCCAACGCCATTGGGACCACGCTCAACATTCCCCTGCCGCCCCACACCAGCGAAGAGGGGTTCCTGTATGCGATCGAGCACGCTGTTCTGCCGATCCTGGCCGATTTCAAACCGCAGCTGATCATCAATTCCGCCGGTCAGGATAATCACTTTTCCGATCCCATCACCAACATGAATTTCACCGCCCACGGCTATGCCGAGCTGACCCGCCTGTTGAATGCCGATATCGCCGTCCTGGAGGGCGGCTATGCCATCGAGGGCGCCCTGCCCTACGTCAACCTGGGCATCATTCTGGCCATGGCCGGCATGGATTACAGCCATGTCCAGGAGCCCAACTACAATCCCGAGCAACTGCGCCAGTCGGAATCGGTGACGACGAGCATCGCCAAGATCTGCCAGTTGGTGAGGGCCTACTGGGATCACCGCCAGGCCATCGCCGCCGAGGTGCGCGCCAAGCCCGACTGCCAGGAGCGTACGCGCCAGATTTTCTACGATACCGACGGGATTCATGAAACCCAGGATGAGACCGTCCGGCTGTGCGAAGACTGCGGGGGCGCCCTGCGGATCGACTCCCAATCGGATCGCGGCCGGCGTCTGCTGGCCATTCATATCCCTCGCAAAGCCTGCGACCGCTGCCAGTCGCAAGGGCACACCTGGTTCGAGCAGGCCGACGCCAAGCAATACAATCTCGTGGCCCTTCAGGATCGCACCACCGATAGCTATGCGGTGCGCCCCGCCTGACAGCGGAAATCCGGCGATCGATCCATGGCCTTCCGTCAGCAGAAGATCAGGGGCAATCTCGAACGGCGGGCGCGTCTGCTGGCCGCCGTGCGTGGTTTTTTCCAATCCGCCGGTTACCTGGAAGTCGAAACCCCGCTACGCATCCCGGCGCCGGCGCCGGAGGCCCATATCGACCCGGAGGCTTCCAACGGCTGGTACTTGCACACCTCGCCGGAATTGGCCATGAAACGCCTGCTGGCCGCGGGTTTCACCCGGATCTATCAGATCTGTCGCTGTTTCCGAAAGGGGGAGCGGGGGCGGCGGCACCTGCCCGAGTTTACGCTTCTGGAGTGGTACACCGCCCATGAAGACTATCGTCACATGATGGCCCAGACCGAGGCGCTGGTCCGTTACGCGGTCACCCAGCTGACGGGCAGTCCGCAGCTTGACCATCGGAGCCGGGCCATCGATCTGGCCGCGCCGTTTGATCGCCTGACCGTCAGCGAGGCCTTTGCACGCTGGTCCACGGCGACCCCTGCGCAAGCCTTGACGGCCGGTCGCTTCGATGAGGTTGTGGCCCTTGAAATCGAGCCCCGGATGGGATGGGAACGTCCGGTATTTCTCCACGACTACCCGGCGGCCTGCGCTGCGCTGGCCCGGCGGCGACCGGATCAGCCCGACGTGGCCGAACGTTTCGAGCTTTACATTGCCGGGGTGGAACTGTGCAACGGGTTCAGCGAATTGACCGACGTGGTCGAACAACGCCGGCGCTTTGAAGCCGAGCGCGCGTTGCGCCGCCGGGCCGGCAAGCCCTGTCCCCCCATGCCGGCGCCCTTCCTGAACGCCCTTGCCGCAATGCCGGCGGCCACCGGCAACGCTCTGGGACTCGACCGGCTGGTTATGCTGCTGACCGACAGCGATGCGATCGACGATGTAACGGCCTTTACCCCCGAGGAATTGTAGGCGGGTTTTCAGCCCACGAACGGACGGCGCAGGACGGTGTCTTTGCGCCAGCGCTCGTCATCGCTCTGGGGATATTGGAGGTTGTAGTGCAACCCCCGGCTTTCTTTGCGATGGCGGGCGCTGCGGATGATCAGCTCGGCCACGACGGCGAGGTTGCGCAGCTCGATCAGATCGGGGGTCACCTTGAAGTTCCAGTAGTAATCATGGATTTCCTGCCGGATCAATTGCATGCGCCGCCAGGCCCGTTCCAGGCGCTTGTCGGAACGCACGATACCGACGTAACTCCACATGAAGCGCCGGATTTCATCCCAGTTTTGGCTGACCATGATATTTTCATCGCTGTCGGTGGTGCCGACCTCGTCCCAGGCGGGCGGGGGCGGGCACGCCGGGGCCGCCAGGTTTTGGAATTCGCCTGCGGCCCGTTCAGCGGCGCGATGGGCATAGACCAGGGCTTCCAGAAGGGAGTTGCTGGCCAGACGATTGGCACCGTGCAGACCGGTGCAGGCCGTTTCGCCCACCGCATAAAGATGCCGGATATCGGTCCGGCCGTGGGTGTCGGTGACCACACCGCCGCAAATGTAGTGGGCGGCCGGCACTACCGGAATCGGCTCCCGGGTCATGTCGATACCAAAACGCCGGCAATTGGCGCAAAGATTCGGAAAGCGTGTTCGTACGAAATCCGCATCGCGGTGGCTGATGTCTAAATAGACGGCATCGTCCCCGCTGCGTTTCAATTCGGTGTCGATGGCGCGGGCCACCACGTCACGACAGGCCAGGTCTTTGGCCGGGTCGTAGTCGCCCATGAACGCGCGCCCCCCGGCATCGCGCAGGATGCCGCCCTCGCCGCGGACGGCTTCCGAGATCAGGAAATTTTTGGCCTCGGGATGATAGAGGCAGGTCGGGTGAAACTGAACAAATTCCAGGTTGGCCACAGTGGCTCCGGCGCGATAGGCCATGGCAATACCGTCGCCGGTGGCAATGTCGGGGTTGCTGGTATAGAGGTAGACTTTGCCGGCCCCGCCCGTGGCCAGCAGTACGATTCGGGCGCCGAAGGTTTTGACCTGTTTGGTGGTCCGATCCAGGACATAGGCCCCG
>JASFTA010000079.1:0-6769 GCA_050114115.1 Desulfobacterales bacterium
GACAATAGCCACGGCAGTACAATTTGCACCCGGATGTTGTACCGAAAATCTTAACAAATATTTCACCCGGCGGGCGCGCCCGGAGGTGTCCATTGGCTTTGTTATCAAAGGCTCGCAGTAGAGGACTACGGCGTCACCATTGAAAGCCTTGCCAATGAACACCTCAGGGGCGTGAAATATCCGGGTTTGAGGATCAGCTTTGAGGAGTTCGCATGGCAACCCTGCTCGAAGCCCGGGACCTGGTCACCAACTTCTACACCTATGAAGGCGTGGTCCAGGCCCTCGATCGGGTCAGCCTGGTGGTGGACCACGGCACGACCTTCGGGCTGGTGGGCGAGTCGGGCTGCGGCAAGAGCGTCAGCGTGCGTTCGATCATGCGCATCGTGCCGGCCCCGGGGCGCATCGAAGACGGCAAAGTGCTCTTCTTCTTCGATGACCGCGACAGGGCCCGGGGGGTGGAGCTTTTGGCCCAATCCGAAGCCGCCATGGAAACGCTTCGCGGCAACCGGCTTTCGATGATCTTTCAGGAGCCCAACGCGGCCTTGAACCCCATCATGACCATCGGCGAGCAGGTGGCCGAAAGCTTTTTATTCCACCGGCAGGAAGCGATGAGCCGCAGAATCCTGGCGGACCTCGAAGCCGAAGGCGGCGCAAGCTTCAACCCCCTGAACCGCCTGCAGCGACGACTCTATGCCACGGCCGCCCAAAACCCGAAGGCCTTGGCGCTGCGGATTCTCGACCGGCTGCCGCTGACCCGCCGCTGGCAGGCGCGCCTGCGGCAAGAAGCCCTGGCCCGTGCGGTCGAGATCATCGGCAAGCTGGGCATCCCCAACCCCCGGGAAATCGTCGGACGCTACCCCCACAACCTGTCCGGGGGGATGAAGCAGCGCATCGTGATTGCCATCGCTCTGGCCTGCAGCCCGCATTTGTTGATCGCCGACGAGGCCACCTCCAACCTGGATGTCACCATCCAGGCCCAGATCCTGGATCTGCTGCGGCAGCTCAAACGAACCGAGATCGCCTCCATCCTGCTGATCACCCACGACCTGGGGGTCGTGGCCGAAACCTGCAACCGGGTCGGCGTCATGTATGCCGGCCAGCTCTGCGAAGTGGCTGATGTGGCCGATCTCTTCGAGGCCCCCCGGCACCCCTACACCCGGGCGCTTCTGGATGCCGTTCCGCGCATGGACCAGGAGGGGGCGCTGAAAAGCATTGCCGGCCGGGTGCCCAACCTGGTGACGCCGCCGCCGGGCTGCCGGTTCCACCCGCGCTGCCCGGCGGCCATGCCGGCGTGCCGACGGCGGTTCCCGGAAACGGTGACGGTGGGCCCCCAGCATGCGGTGGCCTGCTATCTCTACACCGATCAGCCGCGGGCCCCAGGCCAAGAGGGTTCTGCGCCCCCATGAACCGATTTTCGACGAGGAAATGCCCATGACGTCGCCCCATGAAAACCTGCTCGAATTGCAGGGTCTGAAGAAACATTACCCGATTCGGGCCGGGGTTCTGCGGCAGGCGGTGGGCGCGGTACGGGCGCTGGACGGGATCGACCTTAATATCCGGCGCGGGGAATGCCTGGGGCTCGTGGGGGAATCGGGCTGCGGCAAGACCACCACCGGCAAGGCCGTCATTCGTCTGCACGAACCCACCGCAGGGCAAATCCGCTATCATCCGTCCAACGGCGACGGACGCCAGGTTGTCGACCTGGCCGCGCTGTCCCGCCGCGCGTTGAATCGGCAGGGCCTGCGCGCCAAGCTGCAGATGGTCTTTCAGGATCCGACCACCTCGCTGAACCCGCGGATGCTGGTCAAGAACATCGTGGCCGAACCCCTGCGGGAGCAACAGCGCTGGGGGGGGCGCGAACTCGAAGACCGGGTTTTGGAACTGCTCAAGCTCGTGGGGCTTACCCGCGACCATCTCCTGCGCTACCCCCACGAGTTTTCCGGCGGACAGCGGCAACGCATCGCCGTGGCCCGGGCCATTGCCACCCACCCTGAATTTTTGGTGCTGGACGAGCCCACCTCGGCCCTTGATGTATCGGTCCAGGCCCAGATCCTGAATCTGCTGAATGACCTTCGGCAGCGGCTCGGACTGACCTATCTCTTCGTGACCCACCACCTGCTGGTGGTCAGGTACATCAGCAACCGGCTGGCCGTCATGTACCTCGGCAAGGTCGTGGAACTGGCGCCGACCCGGCGGCTCTTTGACCATCCTGCCCATCCCTACACCCATGCCCTGCTCTCGGGCATTCCGGTGCCGGCGGTCAAATTCTCCCGGGGGCGGATCGTGCTGAGCGGGGATGTGCCCAGCCCGGCAGATCCCCCGGCCGCCTGCCGGTTTCACACCCGCTGTCCTTTTGTCCTTCCGATCTGCCGCGAGGTGATGCCGCCCATGGCGGAAATCTCATCGGGGCACTGGGTGGCCTGCCATCGGCGCGACGAGGTTCCCCGGCTGGTAAAGACTAAATTCGGTAAATGGAGAACAGGGTGATTTGACATGCCCCAGGCTTCGCAACGGGCGCTGGCGGTCTGAGCGATCCCAGCATGCTTAAAAGGGAGGCGGTCCCGCTGCGGGCCATCCTGTCTAGTTCCCCAACACCGAGATCGCTCAGACGCTTCAGCGAAATTCGCGGTTGGCCAGGGGCAGTTCGCGGTTAAGATCCCGGATCTGGGCCATTTCCATTTGGTTGATTTTACCGATATTAAGGCGCAGGATTTCCTGCAGGCGCCACTCGTAGAAGCGGTGGTAGCTGTAGTTGGGAACGGCTTCGAAGCCCCGTCGGGTTTTATGGTGGCCGCCAATGCCGGGGTCGAATCGACGGATCCCGTTGGCGATAGCCCATTCGATGGGGGCATAGTAGCAGGCGTTGAAGTGCAGGGCGTGGGCCTCGGTGGTGGCGCCCCAATAGCGGCCGTAGAGGCGGTCGCCTTTGTACAGCAGAAACGACATGCCGATCGGCAGGGCATGAGCGTCCTGGAAAGCGCCTATCAGCAGGATGCGGTGGCGGTAGCGCGCATGCAGCCCTTCGAAGAAAGCGCCGGTCAGGTAATGGCAACCCCAGGGGCCGAACTGGGCGTTGGTGTCGCTGTAGAGCGTATACATGTGGCGGAAGAGGTCGGGGGTTATCTGCTCTCCGCTGAGCGGCACCAGCCGGATGCCCTGCCGGGCCATGGCCTTGCGCTCGCGTTTGATGTTGCGCCGCTGGCCGGATTTGAAGATGGCCAGATAGTCCTCGAAATTGTGGTAGTCGCGGTTGATCCAGGCATAGCTCTGATGGGTCCAGGAGAGAAACCCATGGGCCGCCAGCACCCGGGCCCAGTCCGGGTCCACGTAGTTAAAACTGCATCCCGAAAGGCCGTAACGGCGGCAGAAGGCATCGATGGCCTGCAGCATGGCCGTGCTCAGCGCGGCTTCGTCTTCGTCGGCCGCGATGAGGAAGCGATAGCCGATGGTGGGTGAAAACGGGCTCATACCTACCAGTTTGGGATAGTATTGCAGTTCCAGACGCTGGGCCACGTCCGCCCAAACATGATCGAAGACGAACTCGCCGGCACTGTGACTCTTGATGTAGAGGGGGGCCGCCGCGATCAGGCGATCGGCTCGCCAGACCGTCAAATGATGCGGCTGCCAGCCGTTGGATTCCACGGCGCTGTCGGATTCCTCCAGCAGACGCAGCCATTCCCATTCAAAAAACGGTGTGGGCCTGCCGGCGGCCAGGGCATTCCAGGCCGTTTCGTCAATCGATTTGATGCGGTTGACCCAGCGCAGGTTGAGCGCAACCGATTCGATCATAATCTCGCCTTTCCTGAAAGCGTTGAGGTCGATTTTTCCGTGCGATCGCCTATCCGGCGTTACGGTCGCCCGTGTTGACTCTAATTCCTGAGCGGTGACTTGTCACTATTCGTCATTCGATGCGCAACCGGGCCGATCGGCGGTTTCGGGGCCGGTAAAAAGACTTGCAACTTGCTCAATACCGTCTATATTTGTCGGCATCTCAAGTTGACCGGTGCACGATCTACCTGAAGCGCACCGCGACCCATCGATTTGGGTGCAACCGCTGCAATATCGCCGGCCAGATGCTCAACGCCGGTCAATTTCGAATCCAATTATGGTTTGGACCACCGGGAGGCGACCACGGATGGATCTCGATAAAATTCTGGCCGTGACATTTAGCGGCGTGCGCCCCGAGGATGAAAATGCCGTCTTGGCGCTGGTGGCGGGATGCGGTTTACACGCCGGCGACCTATCGAGCGAAAAACTGCGCCATTTCCTAGTGGCCCGCAAGGGGGATGCCGTTATCGGTGCTGTCGGCCTGGAAGTTTTTTCGCCACATGCCTTGCTGCGTTCGCTGGCCGTGGCTGAAGATTTCCGTGGTCTGGGCATCGCTAGACGCCTGATCGGCGCCATCGAACGCCATGCGCGCAACGTGGGGGTGAACTCCATTTACCTGCTGACCCTCACGGCCGCCGGTTTGTTTGACAAATGCGGCTACCGCCAAGCCAATCGTGCTTCAGCGCCGGAGGATCTCCAGGCCACGGAAGAATTCAGAACCGTCTGTCCGGATTCAGCGACCTGCCTGCACAAGGCGATCTGAGCGGCGCGCACCGGCGGTAGACGTCGCCACTGGACGGTTGACCACGGAGGGTCCATTGCTTAATTTCCCATTGTAAACCCTGACGGTTGCCGCAAACGATCCTTCCGGACTGCTGTGTTGCGCCCCTGTCATGGCGGCGTACGTTAACTACAATGCAATCTTCGTGATTCGTCGGTCGCAGCGTGGATGCCTTGCGAAACCATCAGACATGATTTTCTTAGAAGCGGTTTCAAAACCTTAGATCACGTTCGAAGGCAAGACGCCGCCTGATGAAAAAGCGCAGCATATTCGATGATATGTGAGCATTTTGAAGAAGGCGGCAACGCCGCAATCGGGCGTTAGATGAGGTTTTGAAGCCGCTTCTATGCGCCTTTTTCGGGCATTGAATGACGAGCCCGTCAACGCTATTACATATAAGCCAAGCAACCATAACAAACGAAAGGGGAGAGTTTATATGAAGCGCACACTCGTATCGATGGCGGTCATCGCCCTGGCCCTGGGTTTTGCCGGCCCGGCCATCTCCGACGGTGACTTCGTGGTCTACCCGGCCAAAGGCCAGAGCCAGGACCAGACCGAGAAGGACAAATACGAATGCTACAACTGGGCCAAACAGGAATCGAACTTCGACCCCATGAAGACGCCCACCGCAAGTTCCCCTCCACCGGCCAAGGAAAAAGAGACCGGGGGGGCCGTTAAGGGGGCCGTGGGCGGCGGCCTGCTGGGCGCGGGCATCGGAGCGATCGCCGGCGGCAAGAGTGGTGCGGGCAAGGGGGCCCTCATCGGTGGCGGCGGCGGTGCCCTGGTGGGCGGCATGCGCCGTTCGGACCAGAAGAAGCGCGAGCAACAGCGGCAGCAGCAATGGGAACGCGAACAGGTTGCCAATTACCAAGCCGGGCGCAATGCCTACAACCGGGCCTACGCCGCCTGCCTGGAAGGCCGCGGTTATTCCGTCAAATAGCGCCCCATGGTTTAGGTGGTGTGCCCGCCGAAAGCCGGACAATAAGAATCCGGCCGATTGGATACCGTCCGACGGAATGTCGGGCGAGATTGGCGTGGCGGGTTTCGATTCGCATCTGACTTATCGCAAGGAGACCGATGATGAACAAGATCACGACGATAGTGGGACTTTTCTCGTGCCTGGGCCTGCTGGCCGCCCCGGCCATGGCCGGAAATTTCGATGGCTCGAAAACAGTGATTTGCGCAGCCGTTGACGTGGTTGAATGTCTGCCCGGCGGCGAGTGCAGCCGGATGGGGGCGGATGAAATCGCCTTCCCCGATTTTGTCCGGATCAACTTCGAGAAAAAAGAGATCCGCACCCAGCAGAGCGGCCACGAAAAACGCAAAACCAATATTGAGCGCATGGAAAGCGTCGGCGGCAAACTGATCATCCAGGGCGCCGAAAACGCGCGCGAAGGCGCCACGGACAGCCTCGGCTGGAGCATGACCATCGACGAGGAAAACGGCAAGATGGTACTCTCGGCCGCCGGCACGGATGCGGCCTTTGTGGTCTTCGGGGCCTGTACCTTACCCTGATTACGGTTCGGCGGTAGGGCTAACCACCGGAAAACCGCTTCCCTGCCGCCCGCTGGATCCTTCCCCTCGGCGTAAACCTCAGCCTGTTGGTCTCCCATCCCTTTCACGCCCGTGCGCGCTTCAGCGTGCTGCGGGCGTCTTCCATTACTGGCAATATAGCTGGGCGCTATGGCGTGCATCCCTAAAGCCAGATCCTAGCCCGCCATCATTATGGGCACCTTATCTTAAGGCATTGCCCCGTTTTCAGCTGTGGTTCGAACCCAATGCCGCCGCAGGCAATTTCCCATCGTGGCCCGGCGGGTAGAGCCGCGGATGACCCCGGTTGTGGACGTGGCGGTAAGTGCGCAGCGCTGCAGTCAACACAAAAAGGTGTTGGGCCTGTTGACAAACCATCAACCGACTTTATTATTCAACAGTACTTAAACAAACAATAAACAACTAAGCACGACATTAAACAAGGAGATATCATGAAAATATTAACACAGATCACGCTTTTTGCTTCATTGCTAATGTTTATGTCAGCGCCTGCGATCGCCGGACACCACTACCATGGATGCGGTCACGGAATGGGCATGTCGTGGAACATGTCCGACAGGGACGCCGATGGTGACGGGACTTTGTCTTTCGACGAGTTCAGTGCGCCGC
>JASFTA010000080.1:0-6758 GCA_050114115.1 Desulfobacterales bacterium
AAGGACCCCCAGACCGGCGAACTCAAGGCCCTCAAGATCGACGAACGCTATATTCACAGTGTCGAAGAACGGCTGGGGTTGAAAACCGAGGAGCAGCGCGAATCCTTCCGCACCTCGGTACGCAAGATCTACGGCCAGAAGATCTCCGTGGACCCGGACTACGATTTCATGGACAACCTGGAGCTGGTCAAAGCCGTCACGGACGTGCGGCTCAAATCGGACATCGCCGGCGCCGGCAGCCTGGTGGGGGCCCTGGCCAACCGCACCAACGAGGAGAACCAGAAGCTCTACGATCGCATGATCGACACCATGCTCAACAAGCTAAACTACTGCCACACCTGCGCCCAGAAGACGATCGAGTACTTCTGCACCCAGGAAGACGAGAATTAGCTTATGGCAAGCGATACGGATCAAACCTCGAGCGCTGAAGCCAGCGCCGAGCGGCTTAGGCGGGAAGAACGCGAGGGCCCCCAGCAGCACCGGCTGCCGCCGCGGGACCCGGCGCGCGTGGGCCGCCCCCCCCCCGACCTGTATACCTTGAACGATCAAGATGTCCTGCAGGGCATCCCTGCGGCCACGCCTCCCTACCCCACCTGCCTGCAATCCATTGACGAGCTTCTGGCGCGCGACCGGCAGCGCGAGAAGGACGGTTTTCCGCGCAAGATCCGCGTGGGCCGGATGATCAAGCCCGGCACCCGCGGTAATGAAAAAGTCGTCGTGGTGCCCACCACGGTGGAAGAAAAACTGATTCACGACCAGGTGCGGGACCCCCAGGAGGAAGAGCAGACCTCGGGCGGATCGGGCGAGGGCGAACCCGGTGATATCATCGGCGAGCAGCCGGTGCGCCCTTCGGGCGCCGGCAGCGGGCCCGGCCAGGGTGAAGGCGGCGAGCACGAGGTCGAATCGAGCGCCTATGATCTGGGGCGCGTGCTGACCGAGCAATTCGAACTGCCCAACCTCAAGGACAAGGGCAAAAAACGCTCGATGACGCGCTATACTTACCAGCTGACCGACCGTCATCCCGGCCAGGGGCAGCTCCTCGACAAAAAGGCCACCCTGCGCCGGATCGTCGAAACCAACATCCATCTGGGCAACCTGCCCGACCCGGACCACATCGACCCCAGTGGCTTTCTGATCTCGCCGCGCGACAAGATCTACCGCGTGCTTTCGCCCGAAAAGGATTTCGAGTCCCAGGCCCTGGTCTTTTTCCTGCGGGACTATTCCGGATCGATGGAGGGCAAGCCCACGGAAATCGTCGTGACCCAGCACGTCTTGATCTACAGCTGGCTGCTCTACCAGTACGCACGCCAAGTCGAAACCCGCTTCATCCTGCACGACACCGAAGCCCGGGAAGTGGAGGATTTCTACACCTACTACAATTCCAGTGTGGCCGGGGGTACCCAAGTGTCCTCGGCTTTCCGCCTGGTAAACGAGATTGTCGCCGCTGAAAACCTGGCGCGGGATTACAATATCTATGTCTTCCACGGCACCGACGGCGACGATTGGGACACCACCGGGGCCAAGACGATCCCCGAACTGGAAATCATGCTGGGATATGCCAGTCGCGTCGGTTTTTCGGTGGTGGAACGCAGCCTGGCCATGTCGCGCGGCACCGAGGTGTCCCGCTACCTGAAACAATCCGGCCTGCTGGAATCCAAATCGGATCTTCTGCGTCTGGATGTCCTCAGCGAGGATGCCGACGAAACCCGCCTGATCGAGGGCATCCGTAGCCTGATCGCGGAGTAGCCCGGGCGCTGCGCGGCCCGACGATCGGGAAATCTCAGGCCGCCATGCGGGGTAAGGGGGCGAAAGCCATACGCCAATGGAACTGATCGACCAGCATACCAAGAGCATCATGGAAGGCTGCAAGGAACGAGCCCGCGATGCCGGACTGTCCTTCGAGGATGAAAGCCTGGAGTATATCGTTACCAACCGCGACCTTTTGGAGCTCTCCCCCAAGCTGATGATCCCCAACCTCTACGACTACTGGGTCCACGATGTGGAAGTCCTCAAGGAGAAGGGCAAATACGAACTTTATCCCGGTAATCCCTACGAAACCGTCATCAACACGCGGCCGGCCATTTCCTACTACAACGACAACAACCCGGACTGGCTCAACGTGATGATCTTCTACCACGTGCTGGCCCACATCGACATGTTTCAAAACAATATTTTTTTCCGCCACACCTGGGATTACGATTTCAACGGCCAGGCCCTCTCGGACAAGCGCGTGATCGCACGCCTGCGCTCCGAGAAAGGGCGCTGGGTCGACTATATCATCGAGTTTGCCCGGGGCATCGACAACCTGGTCGGCTTCCACGACACCCTGGCGCGCATACCGGATGGCGGCCGCCCGACGACGAGCCGTAAACTCGACTACTACTTTGACATCTTTCTGCAGCAACACACCGCCTTTAAAATCAGCCATTACATTGCCGAGATCGAACGCTACAACCAGTGCCGCAAGCAAAATCCCCAGACGGCCGAAGACGCCTTTTTTGCCGAAATCGAAGTCCAGTATCCCGAATTTCAGGCGCTCTATCAGAAATTCGCCGAACACGGCCCGGACCGGATGCTCGACCCGGTCGAGTACGTCATGAAGCATTCGCCCTTCTTGAATCGTGAAGCCAACCAGTGGATGAAGATGGTGATCCAGGTGGTGCGCCTGACCTCACTCTTCTTCCAGCCCCAGATCCGCACCAAGATTCTGCATGAAGGCTGGGCCAGCTACTGGCACGAGAAAATGTTCATGCAAGACGACCGCATTCAGGGCCACGAAGTAGAATACGCCCGGGTCAATGCCGGCGTCACGGCCCTGCCGCGGGTCGGTATGAACCCCTATGCCCTGGGTATGCGCCTGTTCCAGCATATCGAAGAGATGGCCGCCAAAGGCAAACGCAGCTTTGCCTTCCAGCGCATCCGCGATGCGCGCCGCCGCCAGCGCTACGATCAGCAAACCGGCGACGGCCAGGCCTTTATTTTCGACGTGCGCACCCACTACTGCGATTTCATGTTCATCAACCAGTTCATCGACCAGGAATTTGTCGACCGCCACCGCCTGTTCGTGGCCGGCAAACGGCTCAACCGCCAGCGCATGACCTGGGAATACTACGTCCAGAGCCGCGATGCCGGCCGTTACCGTCAGATGGTTGTGGACAGCCTCTATCACCCCCCGCACGTCACGGTCGACCCCCAGCGCAATGAAAATGGACGTCTATATCTGAACCACCATTTTGAAGGCAAACCGCTGGTGCGCGACTACATCGCCAACACGCTGCTGGGTGTCGAATATCTATGGGGACAACCCGTCTGTCTGGAGACCAGCGAACTGGTCCCGGCGAGCCCCCCAGAAGGCGCCCAACCGACGACCGCACCATCCGGACAGTTACCGGAAGGGCCCCGCCAGCCCGCCGGGGAATGGCGCCGCGTGCGCTATACGATGGAGAAACGCCAGTTGTCGCGCGAAATCATCGATTAGCAGGAAAAGCCCTCATGGAAAACGTCAAACACGCCATGCACCACCTCGACCGCTCGATCAAGGAACGCGGTCAGCCGCCGCCGATGCCCTTCGAAGCCTTTCTGGATATCCTGCTCAAACATCCACAGGGCGTGATGCGCAATGTCTTCCAGGTCTTCCACGACATGATCAAAAGCTACGTGGCCCAGGGTCAGGACGAGTATCCGGACGACCCCGAATCGATCCATTTCGTGTCCTACGACTGCACACGCCTGTTCGTGGAGGGCTCCGACCACCCTTTCTTTGCCGATCGCCTGTTCGCCAACCGCATCATCAACCTGGCCGAATCCATGAAGCGCGGCGCCCAGCAAAACAAGATCTATATCTTCGACGGCCCGCCGGGATGCGGCAAGAGTACCTTTCTCAACAATCTCCTCATGCGCTTCGAAGAGTACGCCAATACCCTTGAGGGCATGCGCTATGAAGCCGTGTGGCGTATCGACCGGCAGGCTTTGGGGCCTTCGGGCGGCCCGGACACGATTCCTTTTTTTCAGCAGATGTTCACCCTGATGGAACGCTCCTCGGTGGAAAACGAACCGCCGGGCGCCGAGCCGGCCAATGCCGACGCCGACCGGCACGGCCATCGCGGCAGCCCGCAGGAAGTGGCCGCCTCGCTCCTGGGCAACAACGAGATCATTGAAATTCCCTGCCCCAGCCACGATCATCCGATTCTGATGATCCCCAAACATTACCGCCGCCCGTTTTTCGACGATCTGTTCGCCAACGATCGCTTCAAGTGGCAGCTTTTCACCGACAAGGAATACGACTGGGTCTTCCGCGAGGTCTCCTGTACGATCTGTGCCTCCATCTACCAGGTGCTGCTCAACCGGCTCAAAAGCCCCCTCAAGGTTTTCAACATGCTCTACGCCCGGCCCTACCGCTTCAAGCGCCGTCTGGGCCAGGGCATCAGCGTCTTCAATCCCGGTGATCGCCCCGGCAAGCAGCAGGTGCTCAGCAACCCCATGCTCCAGGAGCAACTCAACCGGGTTCTCAAGGACAGCAACCAGGTCAAGTACATCTTCTCGCGCTACGCCACGACCAACAACGGCATCTACGCCCTGATGGACATCAAGTCCCACAACATCGAGCGTCTGATCGAACTGCACAACATCATCAGCGAAGGCGTTCACAAGGTCGACGACATCGAAGAAAACGTCAACTCGCTGCTGCTGGCGCTAATGAACCCCGAGGACAAGAAAAACATCCAGGATTTTCAGTCCTTCTCGGACCGGATCGAATACATCAAGATCCCCTACATCCTCGATCTCAACACGGAGATCGCTATCTACCGCAATATTTTCGGCCGCCAGATCGACGATGGATTTCTGCCCCGCGTGCTTCACAACTTTGCCCGGGTGGTCATTTCCTCACGGCTGAACACGCGCTCCGAAGCACTTCTGGAATGGATTGGCCAGTCCGGCAAGTACCAACGTTTTTGCGACGAAAACCTCCAGCTTCTCAAAATGGAGATCTACACGGGCCACATTCCCGACTGGCTTTCGGAGGAGGACCGCAAACGTTTCACGTCCCAACGTCGGCGCAAAATCATCGGGGAGTCGGAGAAAGAGGGCAACCGCGGTCTTTCGGGGCGGGATTCGATCAAGATCTTCAGCCAATTTTACTCCTCGTTCGCGCGTCAGGACAAATTGATCACCATGGCCGATCTGTGCAAATTTTTCGAGAAGATCCGTAAAGATCTGCTGGACCTGATCCCCTCCGGGTTTCTGGACTCGCTCCTGCGCAACTACAACTACACCGTGCTGCAGGAGGTCAAGGAATCCCTGTTCTACTACAACCGCGAACAAATCAACCGTGATCTGCTCAATTACCTGTTTGCCATCAACTTCGAGATCGGTTCGGTGGAAACCTCCACGCACACCGGGGACCGACTCGAAATCTCCGAGGCTTTTCTAACCGACCTGGAAAACCGGATCCTCGGAAACGGGATTTCCGAATCCGACCGCCATGCCTTCCGGACCGACACCCAGAAGGAATACACCACCCGCACCCTGACCCAGGAAATCATGATCGAGGGTATTCCCATCACCGAGACCAAACTCTTTCAGGGCATTCATGAGCGCTACGCCTTCAACCTCAAGGCCAAGGCCCTGGACCCCTTCCTGGACAACGAAAACTTCCGCCAGGGCATCAAGGACTACAACAGCCCGGGTTTCCGCACCTATGACAAAAAAATCCGTGAGGACGTCACCTTCCTGATCGGCAACCTGGGCACCAAATACCATTACACCGAAAAAGGCGCTCAGGAAGTCTGCATCTACGTCATCGACAACGATCTGGCCCGCAAATTCGGCCAGACGGAATAGCGACCCAACCGCATGGCAAACGTCCAAGGCCGCCACGGAAAGTTTCGGATGCGCGCTAATCTGATCATCATGACATCGCTCGTCTTGATGACGCACTTAATGTTCCCCAACGCCCGGACCCGTTTCAGCGCTGAAATCGTCGCCACCGACGGCAACCTGGTGCGCGAGAGCACCGGTGCGATCTATGACACGGACACCGGCCTGGAATGGTATCCGGGACCGGACCGGGCGATGACCTGGCAGGAAGCCCATGACTGGGTCACGGGGCTCACGGCAATGGGCGGCGGCTGGCGCATGCCCGCATGCGAAGAGTTGGATGCGCTCCACCGCATCGGCGACGGTGTGCGCAATCTGACCCCCCTGGTGCCACATACCGGCTACTGGGTCTGGGCCGGACCATCTGCAAACAGGTCTTGTCGTTGGCTCTACGGTTTTAGCTACGGCGGCGAGGGCTGGAGCGGCCAAGCACCGGTCGACGGCGGCCGGGCCATCGCCGTGCGGACCCGACGACAGCATTGACGTCAGGCCCTCTATCGGCCTATGCTTCGACTTTAGATAGCAACGCCATCTACAACGATCGCATGCCATGAAACCCGCCGTCATTCCGATACACACCAAAGTCCCCGGCCGGGCGCGGTTGAAGATCCGGCCTCGACCGCACACACCATTAGCTTGGTCATGGGTACATACCGAGCTCCAGCGTCTGCTCGGCATCGATCGCGTCAAAATCAACGCGGTCACAGGCTCGCTGCTGGTCTTTTTCGATAAGGCTGAAGACTGGCAGACCATCAACGAACGAATCAATAAGCTGATCCAACGATTGGCGCGAAACGGATTTAGACCCCCGCTAAGGGCAACCAGCGCTGGGCGGCCTCGTGGACAGGCCGACAAATGGCATCAGCTCGAGGCCGGGCGAG
>JASFTA010000081.1:0-6698 GCA_050114115.1 Desulfobacterales bacterium
ATTCTTGAGGCTGCGCATCACCCGTTGATCGAGCCGTTTATTGACCTCGCTCTTTAGCGCCAAGAGTTGCTTGTGCCGGGGATCAACCTTGAGACCGGTATCGATGAAACGCCGCGCATCGTCGTAACGGAAGCGGTTCATCTCTTTTTCCGCCAGAACTGCGTAGCGGTCGGCAATTTTGCGCATCCCCCGACGGGCTTCGGCATTGTCGGGGTCAATCTTCTGCACCTCGTGATAGAAATAGAGGGCGTTGTCGCGCGGTGGTTTGGTCAAACGCAGGCTGGCGATACGATCGTTGGCCTTGATCAGCAGGCTCTGGATTTTCTTCTGGCGCGCCTGTTCGTTTTGGAGATTGATCTTCTCGCGCAGGCCCCACAAGCGTTGGTTGGCGGCATCCACCCCCAGGCCGGTTTTGATATAGCCCATGGCTTTATCGAGATTGCCGCGCTTTAGCGCCTTGTCGGCCAGATCGGCATAGCGCCCCCCTATTTTCTTCAACCCCTCATGGGCCTCGGCGTTGTCAGGGTCCAGTTCCAGAACCCGGCGATAGGCATCATAGGCATTGCGGCCAGCCGGGGATGTGAGATTCCAGGCCCGCAGATACTGGTCCGCCTTCCGCAAGCCTTGGGCGATGCGAGGGTCCGGCGTGGTGGAAGCTGGACCGTTAGCCCCCCCTTGGCGCACCCCGGAACCGGGTGGAATGGACTTGACGACCGCCGTACGGGACGGTTCCTCGGTTTGGGGGGGGGCCGCATCGATGGGAACGTGGACGACGACAGGACCGTCGTTTCCCTGGTTGAAAGGGCGATAGAAATGCCAGTAGCCCGCCCCCACGATCATGGCCGCCACCAGGACCAACCCGATCCACAGCCAGCGTTTGGGACGACGGGCCGCTGCATCGCGGTCGAGGATCATGGTTTCCTGATATTCGGGGGCACGCTCGGCGGCGGTGTCCAGGGCGGAATCGGTCGGCATGACCCGTCGCAAGGCACGGGTCATCGAAGCTTCTTCGGAAGCATAATCGCCTTCGAAAAGGCTTTTCATATATTGCGCCAGTTTTTGGTCGCTGGGCCGGAAATTGAGATGGTAGATGCAGTCTTCCAGGTCGGACAGCATCTCCCCGCACGAGGCATAGCGTGTCCGGGTATCCCGGGCGAGAGCCATATCGAGCATCTGCACCACACATTCCGGGAGATCGCGGACGATTCGCTCCGGACGGACAAACTGCGCCTCCCGGGCCCGGGAGAGAATCTCCATGGCATCGCCCTCGTACATGTAGCGTCCGGTCACCATTTCGTAAAGGAGGATGCCCACGGAAAAGATATCAGCCCGGTGGTCGACTTCGCGACCTTCGGCCTGCTCGGGTGACATGTAAGCCACTTTACCTTTGATAACACCCGAGCGCGTACTGGTAATGCGACTGGCCGCTTTGGCGATACCGAAATCGATAATTTTGACCTGACCGTCGTAGGTGATGAAAATATTCTGGGGGCTGACATCGCGGTGAATGATGTTCAGGAGATTGCCCTGCAGATCCTTCATGTTGTGCGCGTAATCCAACCCGGAGCTGATCCGCGAGGCGATATGCAGGGCGTTTTCCAACGACAGGGATATGTTGCGTGCTTCGGCCGTGCTCAGCACCGTCTTGAGATCCTTGCCAAATAAATACTCCATGGCAATGAAATAGGATTCTTCCAGACGGCCGAAGTCGTAGATCTGAGCGATGTTGGGATGCTGAAGCAGGGCGGCCAGGCGGGCTTCATCGATGAAATAATTGACCGCGTCCTGTTCGGCGGCCAGATGGGGAAGGATTTTCTTTACGGCAACCGCTTTTTCAAACCCCTCGTCACCCGATATTTTGCCACGGTAGAGTTCGGCCATCCCCCCGACCGCGATACGGTCGGTCAGCCAATACTTCCCAAATTGCGTTGGTTCGGAGGCCGTCATGTGATTATCGATTTAATCCCGGCGGCCGGTTGCATCGTCAGGCACCCGGCAACGGGTTGGAATTCACCTTATTCCAGCAAGCTTCTTGGAAAATATAGTACTGCGTCCAACCTTTCAAATCTATCAAAGCATCCGTTAAAATACAACTGTAGGGGTAAATCTCCTCGGCCGCCGCCCGGCGTGGGACTGCGTATTGTCCGAATTTTGAACAGCATGGCTGTGACCAAACCGAAAACATTGGGTTTTTTCTTTTATTCCGCTGGTGGGGGTTGACAAGCGCAGCTTGAATTTATAATAAAAACTAGTGTTTGCACCGATGGCATCGATTGACTGGGTTCATTCGCTATATTATGGTCAGCAATCATGAAACCAACCCGCTCAAAGCCGAAAAAACCTGCTCCGAAAAAAAACCCCGACGAAGCCTTCGAACGTGGTTTTCGTCGCCGCGATAACAAAGAGGCCCGGATTTACAGGCGGGTTCCCTGCTCCGAGGACACCCATTTCTCCGCCAACCGGGAATTGTTCCGCGGGACGATCAAAAACATGAGCCAGGGGGGCATATACGTCCAAACCAAAGAACGCTTCGTGGTCGGACAGGAGGTGGTGGTGGCCGGTCCTTTCGGCAAAAACAATGAAGACATCAAACGTAATGGCAAAATCGTGTGGCACGACAAGAAGGGCATTGCCATTCAATTCATCCGGCGCAGTCCGTTGCGCACCCGGTAACGATTTCCCCGGCCCCCCAAGCACAGCGGGCGGCCCTGCCCAAGACACCAGACCGCCGGTTTTCCTATCAGGGCCGCATTCGGATCGCTCCCGGCAATATCGGCTGATGGCGACCAGAACCCGGACCCTGCGGACAACGGACGAATCCTGCAAACGGATCTTGCCGCCCCCCGCGGTGGCCTGCCGGTGCGCTGTCGCCGGGGATGCCGGTGGCCTGGCCATGGACGACCGGATCACTTCAACGAGGCTTCCACCGTGGCCAGCGACTTGGGGATTGTCGGCCCCAGCACTCGGCCAGCGCTCTCCGTGACCACGATATCGTCTTCGATCCGAATGCCGCCGATACCCTCATAGGCGGCCAGTTTTTCATAGTTGATAAACGCCTCGGCACGCCCCTCGGCGCGCCATTGTGCAATCAGACGGGCGTTGAAATAGATGCCCGGTTCCACCGTGACAACAAAACCGGGGGCCAATTTACGGCCCAAACGCAGGGCCGCCAACCCGAACTGCGCCTGACGTCGGGTTTGATCGTCATAACCGACCCAATCCTCGCCCAGCGCTTCCATATCATGGGCATCCAGGCCCAGCATGTGCCCCAGACCATGAGGGAAAAAAAGGGCATGGGCCCCCTCGGCCAGGGCCTCATCGGCATCCCCTTGCATGAGGCCGAGTTCCTGCAAACCATGACAGATGACCTCCGCCGCCAGCAGGTGGAGATCAAGAAATCGTTTACCGGGGGCGATCGCGGCAATCGCGGTTTTCTGCGCTTTTAAAACGATTTCGTACAATTCACGCTGTCGTGTGTCGAAGTGCCCGCTAATCGGCAGGGTTCGTGTTATATCCGAAGCATACCCCCGGGGTGACTCGGCCCCAATATCCACGATCAACAGGCCATCGTCCCCAAGCGGCTCCGGGCCGACACCTCCATGCAGAATGTCGCCGTGGGGCGTCACGATCGGGGCAAAGGCAAACCGGCTGTCACGGGATGCCACCACCGCCGCCATCCGGCCAACGATCTCCACGGGCGCTTGATCGTAGAGGGGGGCTGCCGTGACAGCCTGATACATACCGCGACAAATGCCGAGGGCGATCTCGATTTCCGCAATCTCCTCGTCGGTTTTAACCGATCGTTGGGTCACAACCGCACGTATCAGGTCCGGAGAGGCCTGCGGCGTAACCTGGTCGGGAGAAATCTCCAGCAGTCGACTGAGCAGCAATACCTGATCGGCCCGGTAGGGCGGCAAGAAATGGATGGAACGGCCCTGTCGGCGGGCGGTCTGCAACTGCGCTTCGAGATCGGTCAGCGGCAGGCATTCATCGAATGCCGCCCTTTGGGCCCAATGCTCCAGCGCCGGGGAAGACCCGCACCAGAGAACCTCATCGGCGTCGGCCTCGCGCCCGAAAAGCAGCGATCGGTTGGCATCGCAATCCACCAGCATCGCCAGCCCGGGTACGCTCGGGCCGCCGAAATAGAGAAAGGTGCTATCCTGCCGGAAGGGGTAGACGTTATCCGCAAAATTAATCGGGCTTGTCGGGTGACCGGGAAGGAACACCAGGCCGGAGGACACCTGCTGGGCCAGGCGCGCACGACGGTTTCGATAGATCTCCTTGGAAAACATTTCGCATCGCTCGCTTTGAAAAAAGGTTGGTCTGAAGGCCGGGCGATTGCCGCCCCTCGGTTGGCATGGGGATGGTTGGGTGAGTTGCCTGCCATGGCCGGCCCGACCGTTGGCACCGGCCATTTGATGACAGGTGGCATGGCACTCAGTGCGCGATCACGGGCCGGCTGTTCAGGTCTTCTCGGCGGTGGTCGGGATGGTCACCACCGGAACCGGTGAATTTTTGACGACCTTCTCCGCCACGCTGCCGAAGGCGAAGTGGCCTTGCGTTCCCCGGGATGCCATGACCACCATATCCATCTTTTCGGCTTCGATCAAATTGAGGATTTCACGGGCCGGCTCACCCACCGCGACATGACGCACATAGAGCGGACAACCCTGCAAATGATCGCTGCAAAGCTGCTGCAGCCGTTTTTTGGCCGTCTTTTCTTCCCATTTCAGGATCTTGTCAACATGGTCGGTCTCGAATTCGCCATACCAGCGGTGGGCCGTCAGGTCCTCAATGACGTAAAGGACATGAATCTCGGCCTGATAGCGTTCCGTCAAAGAGTTTACGTAGGTTAGGGCGGTTTGGGCCCGTCCCGACATATCGGTGGGCCAGAGGATTTTTTTGATCGGCATGACAGACCTCCTCAGCTATGTTGCGGTATGTTGCGGCCATCAGGGGAATCCTGCGCATCGTTGCGTTAAACATAGTCCTGCCTGATCGTCGCGCAAGTCCCCTCCACCCAAGGTTGCCCGCTTCAGCCCTCGGGGGTGGGGATCAGATCGCTCACCCAAATGCCTTGTGGACGCATTTCCCAACGGACATCCCATCGCGCGAGCCGCATGCCGTAGGACGGTCGGGGCGTTTGCCGTCGCGCATAGGCCGGGCGGGGGTCCAACCTTAGGACCTGATCGATGAGGCGCCGCAGTTCACCCCGTTGGGCCGGCGGCAGCGCCATCAGGGCCGCCTCGGCCGCCGCACTGAAATAAACCTTGAAAAGGAGGGGCGGCGGATCGGGCGCCAAACCGGCCCGCGCTTCCGGGAGTGCATCGGCATAGGGCAGATATGGTTTGACATCGATTACCGGCGTCTGGTCGAGGATATCCACCCCCTTGAGCAACAGTCGCCCGTGTCCCCGGGCGATTTCCAGCCGCTCCAACGCGCAGACGGAAAGACCGATGGGATTGGGCCGGAAATAGGAGCGCGAACCGAAGACCCCCACACGGCGGTTGCCGCCCAGCCGCGGCGGCCGGACCTTGGTTTTGTGCGGCTGGGGCGGTGCCGCATGGAATACGTAAAGAATCCAGATATGCGAATAGTCTTCCAGTCCCTGCAGGTTTTCAACCCGACTGTAGGGCGATTTGAATTCCAGCACGGCGCGTGCATCCGGCGCCAGGCCCGGCTGACGGGGGATGCCAAATTTCTCCTTGAAACAGGAGCGGACGATGCCGATGGTCTCAAACGTGAACATCATGGCCATCGAATAGCACAGATCGGCAGCGAAGCAAATCGATCGCCACAAGCTTGATTTCCGTATTGGATTTATTATGCTTGAAGCGATGCGGACATCCTCACCCCAACACCAGACGCGGGATCGAAATAGTGTATGCACGCCCAAACGATTTAGGGGGTCAGGCGATGACAGCGACCATGGACAGCCGTCGTAGGGTTTGCGAACCCGTTGCGGTAACACGCGGATACCTAACGATCGGTGGGCGGTCCCTGGGCACCCGCATCCGGCAACCCCTCACGGATTGTGGTGGGCCATGTTGAAACAACCCACAAGGCCACCCCAGCGGCGGCGGCGCTTCGAACACCGCCTGCACCCGAACGGTGACGGGCATCAACTGGAGTGGATGCAGGTTGCCCCCTCCCGGTCCCGAGGCACCCTGTTTGCACCGCCGCTGGTGGGCGGCGACGGGCTATTGACCATCCGCTACCTGCGGCCCTTCAGGTCCCGCGGTTACAGCCTGATGTCTTTCAACTACTCGGGCCACGGCCGCTCCAGCCGCCCCTTTTCCATCCGCCAGAGTTTCCGCGACACGCACTGTCTGCTGGCCCTCGCCCGACAACGGCCGGAGCACTTTCCGCGACCCCTTTACGGAGTGGGCATCTGCTATGCGGCCATACCGCTGCTGCACACCCTCCATTACACCGGCGAGCCCCTGCCACAGCTTGTATTGATCAACGCGATCCCCCGGTTGTTCTCACGCCACCTGCTGCATTCCTTCTGGGATTTCCGCCGTCGTCTGCAAGCTGAAAACTGGTCCTCCGGGCATCTCGGGGCCCAACTGCGCCGCTATACCGAATTTCTCCTCCCGGGCCTTACCATCAACCGGACCCAGTTCGGTCTGCTGGCCATGCGGCGCATCCGATTGCTGCAAACCCTGATGGACTGGCTGGCATCGCGTCAGCTGCGG
>JASFTA010000082.1:0-6632 GCA_050114115.1 Desulfobacterales bacterium
ATAAACACCATGTACCGCAGAAGAGCACCGCCCCGAAAGGTCAGGGTCCCATCGGGGGTCGGATGTACTTTGGCGAAGGGCACACCGGCGACTTCAACACTCGCCGACGTGCTGGCGCCTGAATAATTGGCCGACAGCAAGATAATAGCGATGATCAAAAACATTACTTGTTTCATGGTCATATTCTCCTTATCAATATTTACAAGTTAAAGCTTGGCGGCAATTTTACAACCGGTCACCGATATGGTTTGTTCAATAGCTTAATTATGGTAAAAACCTATTGGTAATCGACATTCAATTGGGATTTGCACATTGATTGAGATCAAGGAAACATTAGAGAGCAGCGGTTCTGTGGAGGAGGCCTTCGATTATCTGGCGAATTTCGCCAACATCCAGGCCTGGGATCCAACGGTGCTGGCCGCGCGAGGGCTGACTGCCGGTCCGGTGAGGGTGGGATCCCGGTTTCGGCTGTTGATGCAGTTCGGCCTGCGGCCTGTGGCGATGCACTACAGCTTGGTGGCGATGGAGCCCCCCGGCCGGCTGGTGTTCGACGGGCAGGGCGCCTCTTTCCGGGTTCGGGATGACATTCGGATCCAACCGCTCGCCCATGGTTTTCGCCTGAATTACACGCTGCGCATCACCTTCGATGACGGTTCCAGACCTCTCTGGGCAAAAATGCTTGCGCCGCTGATACGCCGCAACGCCCGAAGGGCGATCAAGCGTCTGCAGACCATTTTAGGGGGCGACGGCGACATTCCCCATATCACCCGCGGGGTGCGTTTGGCCGACCGGCTCCTGTTGCCCGGTCTGGTCGGTTTCACCCGCCTCGGCTACCATGGCGGGCGCCGCCGCTGGCCCTTGCCGCCGCAGCCGCTTCAGGGGCGACGCGTGGTGCTCACGGGCGGCACCTCCGGCATCGGACGGGCGGCCGCGGAACAACTGCGGGTCTGCGGGGCCCACCTGGTGATGGTCGGGCGCAATCCGCACAAGACCGACGCCGTTTGTCGCGAACTGCGCCGGCTGCCGGGATCGGGGGAGATCGATCTGGAGATTGCCGATTTGAGTCTGATGGCAGAGATCCGCGCGCTGGCCCGCCGGCTTAAAGCCCGCTACGCGGCGATCCATGTCCTGATCAACAATGCGGGGGCCTTGTTCAACACGCGGCAGGAGACGAGCGAGGGGTTCGAGCGAACCCTGGCCACCGATTTGCTGGGGCCCTACTTGCTGACCCGGTCGCTTGCGCCCCTGCTGGCGAGGGCGCCCGGCGCCCGGATCGTCAATGTGTCCTCCGGTGGGATGCACACCCAGAAGATCCAGCCCCACGATCTGTCCTTCCGGCGGACGGCCTATGACGGCCCTACGGCCTATGCCCGTGCCAAGCGGGGGCTCGTGATCCTCACCGAATCCTGGGCGAAGGAACTGGCACCGCAGGGCATCCGGGTGCACGCCATGCACCCCGGCTGGGTGGATACGCCCGGTTTGCAGTCATCCCTGCCGGTCTTTCATCGCCTGTTGGGGCCACTGCTGCGAACCCCGGACCAGGGGGCGGACACGATCACCTGGCTGGCGGCATCCCCTGTGGCGAACCGGACCAGCGGTCTTTTCTGGCTGGACCGGCAACCGCGCAGCACCCACGTATTGCGCGACACCCGGGAATCGCCGGCCGAACGCCAGGCATTGCTGGATGCCCTCGAACGCCTGGTGCAGCCCTATCTGTAGCTTGGCTGCAAGCCCACCGAAATCAGCCCTTAAACGCGGTCGATTCCGCCCAGGCGGCGGTTGCCGGCCCGTGTCAGCACCAGCTGGATATCCCCGATCACATGTTCGCGAAACGCGGCTTCACAGCTGGCCAGATAATAGCGCCACTTGCGACGGAAGGTGCGGTCGAACCCCAGGGCCGTCACCTGGTCTTGCCGGGCCTCGAAGCGCCGGCGCCAGGCCGCCAGGGTGAGGGCGTAGTGATCGCCGATATTTTCGAGATGATCGACCATCAGGCGGGAATGCCGCGTCATGTTGGCCGTCAGAATGGACAGTGAGGGCAGCAGACCGCCGGGGAAGATGTGCTTGCGGATCCAGTCGCTCTCCCGGCGGTAGCTTGCGTATTGCTGGTCGGGGATTGTAATGGTTTGCAGAACGGCAACCCCCTGTGGCTTGAGCAGTTCATCCAGTCGTCGGAAGAACAGCGGATAATAGGCGTGGCCGACGGCCTCCAGCATTTCGATCGAGATGATCTTGTCGAAGCGACCGCGCACCCGGCGGTAGTCGTCCAGCTTGATCGCAATACGCTCCGTCAGGCCGGCGGCGGCCACGCGCTCGCGGGCCAGGTCGTACTGGGCTTTTGAGACCGTGATGCCGGTCACGCGGCAACCTGTCCGGCGTGCGGCCGCGATGGCGAAGCCGGCCCAGCCGCAGCCGATTTCAAGCAAGTGATCCGAGGCTTGCAGCCGCGCCTTGTGAATGAGCAGATCGTATTTGTTCTGCTGGGCGGTTTCCAGGTCTTCGTCGGACGATTGGTAGACCGCGCAGGAATAGGACATGCTCGTATCGAGAAACAGGCCGAAAAAGTCGTTGGATAAATCATAGTGGCGTCGGATGTTGCGACGGCTGCCCCATAGGGTGTTGCGTCGGCCCATTTCGAGCGCGCGTGCCAGGAAACGCCCAAACCAGTTGCTCTGCAAGCGGCCGTCGGCGAAGACCTCACGGTTGCGGATGAAAAAGCGCATCACGGCGACGGGGTCCGGGCTATCCCATTGCCCGTGCATAAACGCCTCGCCGAAACCGATGTCGCCGCCCAGTAACACGCGGCTGAAGAATTGGGGGTCTTTGACCTGCAGGACGGCGCCGGGGCCGTCCTGGCGGCCGGTGTAAATCTGGTGGCGGCCGTCGGTCAAGGTCAGTTGCAGGCGGCCGTAGAGGGTGCGGCGCAAGGCGTTTTGAATGAAGGCCTGGCAGCGGCGCTGGAGGGGGCTGGCCTCGATCCGCCGGATCGTCATGGGGCTGAGCGGCACGGGTTTGTCATGGTAGGCCAGCTGACGGCGGAAACGCAGCTTGAAGGCTTGCCAGTAGATGCGGGGGACCGTCAGATGGGGCACCACCGGGTGGGATAAGACGGTCTGCAGGTGACGGCCGGGGCTCAAGGGGAGCGGGCGTCCCCACAGGCGGGCGTTCATGATCTCGCGGCCTTCGCGGTGCAAGGCAATGCGGACATCCAGTTCGTGCCGGATGTCCGCCAAATAGAAATGGTAGGTGCCCCCCGGTGTGTTGAACGGCGAGACGTGGAACTGCTTGGCTGATTTGAAACGGGCCGGGAATCGTGACCTGCGGGTTTCCACCGGCAGGACATAGACGTGCTTTTCGCCGAAGGTGTTGTTGACTTCCGCGACGGCGCACACGAGTTCCTCGGCCGCGTCGAAACAGTAGTAAAAGCTGACCGGGTTGAAAACGTAGTTGAAATAGCGCGGCGAGGTTACCACCACCACGCGCGATACTTCCCGGGGGCTGATCCATGGATTCACCTGACGCAGCAATTTCTCCCGGATCGTGCCGTTTTCGTCCGCCAGGTAATCGCGGTCGTACAGACTTACCGGGCGCAGGCGATTGTAGCCGAATAGGGGCAGGCGACGGTCGAGGGCGGGCAGTTCGTCCAGGTCGATGGCGTAGACATAGATCGGATAGCGCAAGTGGTGGCGGGTCGGCGCCCGGCGCGCGTGTTCGACATAGCCCTTGTAGAGCAGGGAAGTGGTCATAGGCGTCCTCCCAGCGCGGCGGCCACCTCCACGGCGGCGTGCACGGCATCTTCGTGAAACCCATATCCCCAGTAGCTGCCGCAAAAATAAGTTCGACGCGCACCATTCAGGCGCGGCAGCTCCGGCTGGGTGGCCATGCTGGCGAAGGTGTAGGTGGGATGGTGATATTCGAAACGGGCCACCGTTGCCTCCGCGGCGATCGGCCGCGGGGGATTGAGGGTCACAAAATAAGGTTTGCGGGTCCTGAGATGCTGCAGCCGGTTCATGTGGTAGGTCAGGGTGACCGGGGCGCGGCCATCGGCGGAGGCCTGCCGCCGATAGTTCCACGAGGCCCAGGCCCTGCGGTTGGTCGGCATCCAGTCGGTATCGACGTGCAGCACGACCTGGTTGCGGCTGTAATCCCAGGCGCCCAGCAGGCGTTTTTCGTCTGAGGAAGGATCCTCCAGCAACCCCAGGGCCTCGTCGGCGTGGGCGGCCACGATTGCCAGATCATGATTCTGCTGCATACCGCCCGCCAGGCGCACTTGGACCCCCGATGCCGTGCGTCGAATGCCGCGGACCGCGATTCCAGCGTGAATGGTCCCCCGAAACCTGTCGCGAAAGGCCTTGACATAGGTGTGGCTTCCGCCTTCGACGTAGTACCATTGGGGTTGATCCCTGACGCTCAGCAGACCGTGATTCTCGAAGAAGCGGGCAAACGTTTCCATGGGAAAGTGCATAATATCCGCGTCGGGCGCGGACCAGATGGCGGCGGCCATGGGAACGATATAACGGGTGCGGAAACGGCGGCTCATTTTCAGGCGCTGGAGAAAGTCACCCAGGGTCAGATTGGCCAGCGATCCCCGCGGCAGGCCCCGGCGGGCGGCCTGGTTGAAGCGCAGAATTTCCAGAAGCATATAGAGGTGAGCCGGGTTGCTCAGGTTACGACGCTGGGCGAAAAGGCCGTTGAAGCTGTGGCTGGCGTAGTGAAATCCACTGGACTCGCTGAAATAGCTGAAGGACATGTCGCTGGGACTGATTTTCACCGCTAGTTTATCCAGCAGGCGGTTGAGCAGCGGATAGGTACGATCGTTGAGGACGATGAACCCCGTGTCTACGGGAGTGCCGGCATCGGGGCCCTCGGGGATGACCACGGTGTGAGTATGGCCGCCGAGGTAGTCGTTTTTTTCGTAGAGGGTCACGCGGTGTCGCGCTTGCAGGAGAAAGGCGGCCGTGATGCCGGCCACACCGGCGCCCACGACGGCGATATCCAGATTGTCTTTATGCATGTCGACCTCAGCGTTTGGGCCTGTGCCCAGTGAATTGGTTTTGCCAGGCATCGGCGTTGGGGTTGTCGCCGCGCTACCCCTGATCACGGCGCGCGACTGGCTCCAAATATACGCTTGGTGTTTGCCATTTGCGGCCAAGGGGCTGCATCAGCAGCCGAAGAAGAACCGTTACAGGTGACGACACACATCTGGGTTTGAACACGAAATAATGGTCCTCATCTTAGTGCCGGCGGACAACATCGTCAAGTTGAGGCCGCCGCGACAGCGACATTTAGGTCGATCATTGCCAGCGGGGGCGATCCCGGTGTCATTTGCCGCGGCGCGCATCAGGATTCGTTTGACAAGGCCTGCCGGTCCGATTAAAACTTCGCCACCCGACGTTCCGGCACGTTGGTATGTCGGCCGCTAGCATGCCCTGGAATTGCGATGACGTTGGTATCGATATCGAAATACGGCTACGGCCTGAGGGAAACCGTCCGTACCTGCGGCTGGAGGCGCACGGCCTCCCCGAACCGTCTGCGGATAGTTGCACGGCCGCAACGGGTGCCCCAAAGCGCGCCGCGCATCTGTGCGGCGCGTCGGCAGCGCCACGGGGTCGGCCATCGGTTTGCGGCCGAAGCTCAGCAGGAAAGCCGATGAAAGCCCGGTTTTTTGCACTGGCAGCCCTGCTGTGGACAGCGGTGCACTTTCTGGCCAGCGTCCTGATCGTGCCGGCCACCCTCAAAGCCAGTGCCGCCGGCAGCGGGTTTGCCGTTCTGCTCACGGAAACCACGCGGGTGCTGTATTTTCCGATTCTGGGTTTGGCGCTCTACCCGCGCCACTGGTTTCCCGGCCGGCTGATCTACATCCCGATTGCCGGCAACAGCCTGGTGTGGGGGCTGGGCCTGGCCACGGCCACCCTGATTCTACTGGCCCTCTACCGCCGATCACGACCGGGAGGGCGCTGATCGTCGATCACAAGGAGATTGCCTCATGCTGCATCACATTGTGCTGATTAAATTCAAACCCGAAACAACTGACGCCCAAATTACCGCTCTGGAAAAGCAGTTTGATGCCCTGCCGGATCAGATCATCGAAATCCAACTCTACGAATTCGGCCGCGACGTCGTGCGCTCCGAGCGATCCTACGACTTTGCCCTGGTTTCGGGATTCGCCAACCTGGATGCCATGAAACGCTACCAGGTTCATCCCGCCCACCAGAAAGTCGTCGCCTATCTCAAGGAGATCAGTGCGGAAATCCGGGCCGTGGATTTCGAAACCCAATACAGCCCCCCCGAGAATCTGGTGGAGCCCGACCCCTTGACCGGTTTCAAGATGCCCTGACGGCGGTATTTCCGCCCCCCTTGGCCCGGAGCCTTCCTTCGTGGTATAGATTCCGCAAATGCCCGGCGCATTTCGATTAACGCCAGATGAGATAAGACGATCATGACAAATCAATTCCTGCGCTTCCGCTGGATCATCCCGGTCGTGGGACTGATGACCATCCTCATGTTGACCGCCTGCGTGCCCCCCGAAGCCCGCAAGCCGGCCATGATTGAACCCACCAGCGATGCAGCGGTATATGCCAAGGCTCAGCAGGCCTACATGCAGGGCGCCCTGCACACGGCCCTCAACTACT
>JASFTA010000083.1:0-6594 GCA_050114115.1 Desulfobacterales bacterium
TGCCGGGTCTGATGGGACAGCGCGGGTGCTGCTATGCCGGATGTAAAGGGGTCGTGCTGGGACCCACGCGGGATATCATTAACATCACCCACGGTCCGATCGGATGCGGGTTCTACAGCTGGCTCACCCGCCGCAATCAGACGGATCCGGACAGCGGCGACGGCCAGAATTACATGCCCTACTGCTTCTCCACGGACATGCAGGACGAGGAGATTATCTTCGGCGGTGAAACGAAACTGAAGCAGGCCATCCAGGAAGCCTACGACAATTTCAAGCCCAAGGCCATCGCCGTCTTCTCGACCTGCCCGGTGGGCCTCATCGGTGACGACGTGCATGCTGTTTGCCGCGAAATGAAGGCCAAGCTGGGGATCAACGTTTTTGGATTTTCCTGCGAGGGTTACAAGGGCGTCAGTCAGAGCGCCGGCCATCACATCGCCAATAACGGGATCTTCAAACACGTGGTCGGTCTGGACGACAACATCAAAGAGGGCCAGTACCGCATCAACCTCCTGGGCGAGTACAACATCGGCGGCGACGCTTTCGAGATCGAACGTTTGTTTGCGAAATGCGGCATCACCCTGGTGGCCTCTTACAGCGGCAATTCGAGCATCGACCAATTCGCCAATTCCCACACGGCTGATTTGAACCTGATCATGTGCCACCGTTCGATCAACTATGTGGCCGAGATGATGGAGACCAAGTTCGGTGTCCCCTGGATCAAGGTCAATTTTATCGGTGCCGCGGCCACGGCCAAATCCCTGCGTAAAA
Organism: Desulfobacterales bacterium; assembly: GCA_050114115.1. Taxonomy (GTDB): domain Bacteria; phylum Desulfobacterota; class Desulfobacteria; order Desulfobacterales; family UBA5852; genus JABZFP01. The sequence goes on from JASFTA010000083.1 coordinate 769, forward strand.
TCGCCCAGTATTTCGACGAACAGGAACTGACCGACACCGTCGAAAAAGTGATCGCCGAAGAGATGCCGGCCGTCGAGGCCGCCTGCGCGGCGGTGCGTCCCCGCACCGAAGGCAAGCGGGCCATGCTTTTCGTGGGCGGCTCCCGGGCCCATCACTACCAGGAATTGTTTGGGGAAATGGGGATGAAAACCCTTTCGGCCGGATACGAGTTCGGTCACCGCGACGACTACGAGGGGCGTAAGGTCCTGCCGAACATCAAGGTGGACGCCGACAGCCGCAACATCGAGGAGCTAGCGATCGAACCCGACCCGGAGCGTTTCAAGCCCCGCATCAGCGACGAAAAAAAGGCCGCCCTGGAAGCCCAGGGGCTTCAGTTCGGCGAATACGAGGGCATGATGCCGGAAATGGAAGACGGCGCCATGGTGATCGACGATCCGAGCCAGTATGAAACGGACCAGCTGATCAAACTGTTCAAGCCCGATATCTTCTGCGCCGGCATCAAGGAAAAATATGCCGTGCAAAAACATGGCATCCCCTTGAAACAGCTCCACAGCTACGATTACGGGGGGCCCTACGCCGGATTCAAAGGCGCCATCAATTTCTACAAAGAAATCGACCGGATGGTCAACAGCCGCGTGTGGCAGTACCTGCGGGCGCCCTGGCAGGAGCACCCGGAGTTGTCGGCCACCTATGCCTGGGAGTCGTTTCCGGCCAGAAATGGTCCTTTGGTCCAATCTCAGCGTCCATCGGCGTCGACTTGAGAAAAATGGAGAACACAGACCATGCTATTGAGACATACACCAACTGAAATCAAAGAACGCAGTGCCCTGACCGTGAATCCGGCCAAAACCTGCCAGCCGATCGGGGCCATGTACGCCGCGCTTGGTGTTCACGGCTGCCTGCCGCACAGCCACGGCTCCCAGGGATGCTACGCCTACCACCGCAGTGCCCTGACCCGTCATTTCAAGGAGCCGGTCGTGGCGGCCACCAGCGCCTTTACCGAGGGTGCCTCGGTCTTCGGCGGGCAGGCCAACCTGGTGCAGGCCATCGATAATATCTTCTCGGTTTACAACCCCGAGGTGATTGCGGTGCATACCACGTGCTTGTCCGAAACCATTGGCGATGACGTTCCGCAAATCTTCGCCAAGGCCAAGGCCGACGGCAAGATCCCCGACGGTAAGTTCGTGTTTCATGCCAATACCCCCAGCTACGTGGGCTCGCATGTCACCGGGTTTGCCAGCACAACCAAGGCCATGGTGGACTACTTTGCCGAAACCAACGGTCACAAAGAAAAAACCGTCAACCTGATACCGGGCTACGTCGAACCGGCCGACATGGCGGAGATCCGTCGAATGGCCGAGGTCATGGGGGTCGCCACGATCATGTTTCCGGATACGTCCAAGGTCCTCAACGGGCCTCTGACGGGAAAGTACAAGATGTTTCCCGAGGGCGGCGTCACCGTGGCGGACCTGAAGAAAAGCGGCCGTAGCACCGGGACCATCGCCCTGGGGCGCACCGCTTCCATGCCGGCCGCCAGGGCCTTGGACGCCAAGTGCAAAGTGCCCTGCGAGATTCTGGGCCTTCCCCTGGGCCTTCACGGCACCGACGCATTCGTGGACACCCTGCGCCGGATGGCCGGGGTCAATGTGCCCGATATCCTTAACCTGGAACGTGGCCAGCTGGTGGACAGCATCTCCGACTGGCACCAGTACCTCTACGGCAAGCGCGTGGCCATCGTCGGTGATCCCGACCAGGTCCTGGCCCTGACCCGTTTTCTGGTTTCCCTGGACATGCAGCCGGTGCACATCGTCACCGGCAGCCCGGCCGGCAAAAAATATGAAAAATCCCTGCGCGAAACGGTGGCCGATGTTCCCGGGGAAGTGAACATCAAGGTTCCCGGTGACATGCTGCTCTTCCACCAGTGGATTAAGAACGACCCGGTAGACCTGATGATCGGCAACACCTACACCAAGTACATCGCCAAGGACGAAGATATTCCGCTGGTGCGCTACGGTTTCCCGATCTACGACCGGCTGGGTCACAGCTACTTTTCCACCATGGGCTACCGCGGCGCGCTGCGTCTGCTGGAGAAACTGCTGGATGCCATCCTGGACCGCAAGGATCGCGATGCGGATGACATCACCATGGAGCTGGTCATGTAAACCGTGGCGAATAACGGCGCCTCAGGCCGCCATGCGGCGTTGGCGGACTCCGGTAAATGCTCACAACCATTAGGTTGCTGCGCTTTCCCGATCGCCCGCCGCCTGGCCTGGCGACCCGATGCTTGTTCTTCGCCCCGGTTTAATCCATCGCCTGACCAATGGCATTGAAAATACTCCCTTAAACAGGAAACAAATTATGGATTCCATTCCGATTTTAGAAGAGCGCCAGTCCCAGATTCACCGCAAGGGCCGGGAACCCTTTGAAATGACCTGCGGCAAGCACAGCCTGGCCGGATCGGTGAGCCAGCGGGCCTGTGTGTTTTGCGGCTCGCGGGTGGTGCTCTATCCCATTGCCGACGCCCTGCACCTGATCCACGGGCCCATCGGCTGCGCGGCCTACACCTGGGACATTCGCGGGGCGCTGTCCTCCGGACCCGAGCTGCACCGCATGAGCTTTTCCACCGACCTGCGGGAAAAGGACGTCATCTTCGGCGGCGAAAAAAAACTGGCGGCCGCCCTGGGCGAACTGATCGACCAATACCGGCCCAAGGCCGCCTTCGTCTATTCGACCTGCATCGTCGGGATCATCGGTGACGACGTGGCCGCCGTATGCAAGAAGCTCCAGGCGCAGAAGGGTATCCCGGTTTTGCCGGTTCATTCGGAGGGGTTCAAGGGCACCAAGAAAGACGGCTACCAGGCGGCCTGTGACGCCCTGTTCAAGCTCGTGGGTACCGGGGCCACGGCCGGGATCGACCCCGTGAGCATCAACATCCTGGGCGAGTTCAACATCGGCGGGGAGGCCTGGCTGATCAAGAAGTATTACGAGGAGATGGGCGTTGAAGTGGTCTCCATCATGACCGGCGACGGCCGGGTGGATCAGATCCGCCGCAGTCATGGGGCCGCCCTCAATGTTGTGCAGTGCTCCGGGGCCCTGACCTTCCTGGCCGAAATGATGAAGGAGACGTATGGGATGCCTTACCTGCGTGTTTCCTATTTCGGCATCGACGACATGGCCAAATCGCTTTACGACGTGGCCGACCATTTTAAAGACCATCCGGAGATCATGGAACGCACCCGCGCGATCGTGCGTCGCGAGGTGGAGACCATCATGCCCGCGATTCGCCGCATCCAGCGCGATCTGGCCGGCAAGCGGGCCGCCATTTACGTGGGCGGCGCCTTCAAGGCGTTCTCGCTGATCAAGGCCCTGCGCTACCTGGGAATGCAGGTTGTGCTGGTGGGCTCCCAAACCGGCAACGCAAGCGATTACGCCACCCTGCAGGCCATGTGTGACGACGGCACGATCATTCTGGACGATGCCAACCCGCTGGAACTCTCCAAATACATCATCGAGAAGCAAGCCGACCTGTTTATCGGCGGTGTCAAAGAGCGTCCCATTGCGTTCAAGATGGGCATCGGCTTCTGCGATCATAACCACGAGCGCAAGATACCCCTGGCCGGCTTCACCGGTATGCTGCAGTTCGCCCGCGAGGTGCACACTTCGGTAACCAGCCCGGTCTGGCAGTTCGTGCCGGCCCGCGCGGCCCAGATCGAAACGGAGAGGAGGGCGCATGAAATCCGCTCTTGAAACCGAACATTTCACTGCCACCCAGAATGCCTGCAAGCTTTGCGCCCCGCTGGGTGCGGCCCTGGTGTTCAAGGGCATCGCCAACACCGTCCCGCTGCTGCACGGCTCCCAGGGTTGTTCCACCTACATCCGGCGCTACATGATCAGCCATTTCAAGGAGCCGCTGGATATCGCCTGTTCCAATTTCGGGGAACACACCGCCATCTTCGGCGGCGGCGCCAACATCAAGCTGGCCATCGACAACATTCGCCACCAATACAGCCCCGAACTGATCGGGGTGGCGACCACCTGCCTGTCGGAGACCATCGGCGACGACGTGCCCATGTTCATACGGACCTACCAGGAGGAAAACCGGGACGAGGATCTGCCGGCCCTGGTGCACGTGGCCACCCCCAGCTATCAGGGAACCCACATGCAGGGGTTTCACGGTGCCGTGCGTGCCCTGGTGGCCACCCTGGCCGAACCGGTGTCCGTTCGGGATAGCACGCGCGTCAATATTTTCCCGGGGATGGTCTCGCCCTCCGACTTGCGCCAGCTCAAGACCATTCTGAGATCGTTCGATCTGGAACCCGTCCTGGTGCCCGATTACAGCGACACCTTGAACGGCCCCCTGTGGACCGAATACCAACGCATTCCCGCCGGTGGCACCCCTGTCGAAGCCCTGCGCCGCACCGGAACTGCGGCTGCCACGATCGAATGCGGTCTGGTGCTTTCCGGCGCCGGGGAGACCGCCGGCACCTGGCTGGAAGCGCACGGCCGCGTCCCGCTCTATCGTCTGGGGCTGCCCATCGGCATCCGCCAAACGGATTTGCTTTTCGATCGCCTGGCCGCCATCAGCGGCCGGCCGGTGCCGGACAAGTATACGGCCCAGCGCGGTCGTTTGCTGGACGCCCTGGTGGACGGGCATAAGCACTTCAACGGTGTGCGGGCCGCGCTGTTCGGCGAAGAAGACCTGGTGGCCGGTCTGGCCGCTTTTTGCAGTGAACTGGGCATCATCCCCGTGCTGTGCGCCACCGGCGGCGGGGAGGGGCGTTTCGCCGAGACCCTGCGCGGCGTTGTGCCGGCACACCACCACGAACAAATCGTGGTCCTGGAGGATGCAGACTTCGTCAGCATTGAAAAGACCCTGGAAGATATGGACGTGGACCTGCTCATTGGCCATAGCAAGGGCTACACCATGGCCCGCCGGCTGGAAAAACCCTTGGTGCGGGTGGGCTTTCCGGTTCACGATCGCGTCGATGGTGCCCGGCTGCGGCATCTGGGCTACAGCGGGGCCCAGATGCTTTTCGATCGCATCGCCAACACGCTGATCGCAGAGAAGCAGATGAAAAATCATGTGGGCTACACCTACTACTAGCACTAAGCCTGTCGCGTATTAACCAAACGGCCGAACACCCCAATGCGATGGCTTTGCAAAACATTCGAGATCAAGGCTTGCGAGATTAGAGGAGTGAGGCGTACTTGACGTACGCCGCAGCGACGAGGATCGAAGCGTAACGCAGATATCGGAAGTTTTGCGAAGCCATCGAGGAATTGAAAGGTTTGTGCAATGAACCTCGACAACCATCCCTGCTTCAATCCCGATGCCTGCAAATCATACGGGCGGGTGCACCTCCCTGTCGCCCCCCGCTGCAATATCCAGTGCAAGTTCTGTAACCGTCAGTTCGACTGCGTCAACGAGACACGGCCCGGGGTGACCAGCGCCGTTCTCTCGCCGGCCCAGGCCATGGTCTATTTGGAAGAAGTTTTCGCCCGTAAGGGGAATATCGCCGTGGTCGGAATTGCCGGACCGGGGGATCCCTTTGCCAATCCCCAAGAGACCGTGGAAACCCTGACGCGGGTAAGGGCCCGTTTCCCGGAGGTCATCCTGTGCGTGGCCACCAACGGTCTCAACCTGAACCCCTATCTCGATGACCTCGAACGGCTGCGGGTGAGTCACGTTACCCTGACGGTCAATGCCGTCGATCCCGCCATCGGGGCCAAAATCTATTCCTGGATGCGGGTCGGCAAGAAGGTGGTGCGCGCCGAAGAGGGGGCTGCCCTTCTGCTGGCGCGTCAGTTGGAGGCCATTGAAGGCCT
>JASFTA010000084.1:0-6550 GCA_050114115.1 Desulfobacterales bacterium
AGGCCGTGTAGAATTCAGCGCTGAAAAGCGCTTCGCCGGGGCCGATGGGGTCCGTGCTATCGATAATGACGACATCGAACCGACGTTCGGTCGTTTGCATGAAGTGCAAACCGTCGTCGATAAGGACATCCACCCGGGAATCGTCAAAGGCACCGTTGCTGTGAAGAGGCAAATACTGCCGGCACAGGTCGATAACCTGGCGGTCGATCTCGACCTGGGTAATTTGTTCGACCTGCCGATGGCGAACGACTTCCCGCAACATAGCACCGTCGCCGCCCCCGACAATCAGGACATGCCGGGCCTCCCCGTGGGCCAGGATGGGCACGTGGGCCATCATCTCGTGGTAGATGAATTCGTCCCTTTCGGTGGTCTGAACGATGCCGTCCAACACCAGGACGCGTCCGAAGGCCGCGTTGTGAAAGATTGCCAGGTGCTGATGCGCAGTGCGGTTTTCAAACAGCATCTCGTCGATGCGGAATAACTGGCCATAGCTATCGTAGAGGGTTTCAACGAACTCGCGCATGCCCCGTCATCCCCCGGAGGTTCTCGGTGATGTGAACGCGCTTGGGTGCAAAGGTCCGCATGAGAACGGCGATGGCCTCTTCGGCGCGGGCCTGGCCGCACATGAAAATATCAAAGGCCGCGAAACGGCGCTCCGGCCACGTGTGCACGCTGATGTGGGATTCCGCCAGAACGGCCACGCCGGATATGCCGCCGCCGGGTGAGAAATGGTGCAGATGGATATGCAGAAGGGTCGCCCGGCAGCGCGCGACGCATTCGCGCAGGGCCGCCTCCATACGGTCCAGATTGTCCAGATTCCTGGCGCCCCACAAATCGAGAAGCAGATGAAGGCCCGCAAAGCAGGCACCGTCCCTTTCGATAAAATGATCCTGGGGTTGGTCGTCCGGAGAAATGTGATGGTATTGGGGCCAGACGTTCCTGCGGAGGCCGTCTGTCAAAGGCCCTGACACCTCATGGGCAAAAACAGGGTTTTTTTTCATTCATCGGGCCCCTCTCGATGCGGTTGGCGGGTGGTTAAGCAATAGGTCGATCACCCGCCTTTTGGAAACTATCACTAGAATGCCAAAAAAAGATCGGATGATCAACTTGTCGTCGACCGTGAAGGAAGGTAAGGCGCCCTTCGATCAAAAATCCAACCCGTGCCAGCTGATTTACCATTGACGGGTCAGTCCGATGCCGGTCGGTCCCTTCGCAATCAGGCCATCCAACAGAGACTTAACTTGCTTGGCGGGCATGCCCGGCAATGGCTTCAGGGATTTAGGAAGGGGTCGTACAGGCTGAACGGTGAAACTTGCGTTACTGCCAGATATGTCGCCGGTACCGGAACATCCGCCGCGTGATTTCCGACATTCGCAAAACTTCGTCATGTTCCAGTGTGTCCATCCAGGACAGGATCGTTTCAGTGACGGTGTTGTGTTCCACGGTGCCCGGCGTGAGGGTGCCTTGTGGATCGATGATGTTCAAAGCATCGGAAAGCGTATCGTATCTTGCATTGGTCATTTTAGCCATGACCATCAATTCCCTCTGGGTAGCGACTTCCAATTGCCCGGGGTTAAGACAGGACCAATATGGGTGTAAAGACGTGCAAGCGCTGATCACTTGGATACCTTTAAAGATAATACATGTTGCCTTTCAGTACCACCCTAAATTTATCCCGAACATTTCATGAAATTTTTTCTACACAATAAATTTTATGAAACTATTCAGGGGTATCAAAGCTATTGAGGGTATGATTTTCAGGTGACACTTTGTACTCTTGGTCGATTTCCAACATCATCGATAAAATTTCACCCTGCGGGCGCGCCCGAGATGCTCATTGGCCGCGTTATCAGGGGCTTGCGGTACAGGCGTACAGCGGCACCCCTGCTGCCTTGCCAATGAACATCTCGAACGCGTGTAATAATCGGGTTAGAGGGCTCTCAGACGCAAGGGGAGACAAGTTTCCCCGCCTACAATCCGTATTTCACAGAAACTTCCGCCACCCGTCAAGGTGCTTCGCCGCCAGACGCGCCATACAAAGCGCACGGTTTCGTCCGTACTGCCGAATCCAACTTTGCATCATCAACTTGATGGTATCGTAATCCTCGGTTCCCGGCACCAAGGTGCCGGAAGGGTCGATGAGCTTGAAGGCTTGCGCGATAACGTTATCATCGTTGGGCTGCTGCGGTATGGTTTCCATGGGCTTTCCCTAAACGTATAACGAGCCTCGGAACAGAATCCGTTTAAGCTGGAAAGTTTCGAGGGTAGGCTATCTAACTTAGGGTGGCGCTAAAAAATGTCAAATGGCGCCGTCTGACATATCCTCTGCATCGGTGGTCACGAGCGGTAGACTTTTTCGACCCACTCTCGGAACCACCGGGGTTTTTGATACAAAACATGGACCAGGACCAGCGCTGTGATAGGGATCGGAATAATCGTGTCAAAAACGGCCAACACAAGGATATAAATCAGAATCTGGGTTTTCGTGGACATACAACCCTCCGTCCAATTCGACTGTTTTCTTGTTCGGGAGCTTTCCGGCGAGGGTCACCTTCGCCACGGCGAAGCGAATTTTATGCGCGAATTCGCAACCACAGCCTAACGACGAGCATTACGTGCAAAATCTGAGGGGGCTACGGAATATTTCCGCAACCCCCTGTTTTTATTTGGTGCCGGAGGGGAGAATCGAACTCCCACGGACACAAGGTCCACCAGATTTTGAGTCTGGCGCGTCTACCAATTTCACCACTCCGGCGGTTGGGCAAGCGCGTTTTCCATAGACAAACGGGCAACAAAAGTCAACAGCCGGCGCAGGGTTCACGGCGTTTCGGCCAGGGCGGCAGCGATGCGATCGGCCCCCAGGGAACCCTCGCGCAGGATCCGCGCCGGCACAGCCGTGACGTCCACCACCGTCGAGCCGGGCCCCGGCGCCAGCGGACCGGCATCGATGATGAGATCGACCGCCGTCTTGAGCGCGGAGGGCATGTCCGCAATGCGGTGACACCCTTTTTGCCCGGAAATATTGGCGCTCGTGGCCGTGACCGGACGGGGCCGCCTATCGAGGAGCGCCCGGCAGACCGGATGGGCCGGCAGCCGAATGCCGATCTTGCCGGTACCGCCGGTCAGCACGGCCGGCAGCGCGTCCGCGGCTTCAAACACAAGGGTCAGGCGGCCCGGCCAGAAGCGATCCATCAGGCGGCGGGCCGCTGCGGGTATCGAGGATACATGCTTCTCAATGGCCAACCGGGATGGCTCCAGGATCAGAAGCGGTTTGGTCGCCGGACGGCGTTTTATGGCAAAGACACGTTGGATCGCTTCGACATTCAGGGCATCGGCGGCCAGACCGTAAAGGTGCCGGGTGGGAATCACCACCACCCCGCCATCCTGGATCACGGCCGCCGCCGCCGCGATCGCCTCGGGATCCGGCTGCAACGGATCGGTTGGCCAGATCCTAGTCAACGGATTGCAGCGACGCCGCCTTGCGTTCCACCGCAGCCGCCATCTCCTGCTTGTAGGCTTCGAACTGGGCGGCCAGATCGGAATTGAGCAGCGACAGGATCTGCACGGCCAGGAGACCGGCGTTCTTGGCGCCGGGCTTGCCGATCGCCATGGTGGCTACCGGCATGCCGGGTGGCATCTGCACCGTGGACAACAGCGCGTCCAGTCCCTGCAAGGCCGAGGCGTCGATGGGCACCCCGATCACCGGCAGAGTGGAGTGGGCCGCCATGGCGCCGGCCAGATGGGCAGCGCACCCGGCACCGGCAATAATCACCTGCATGCCGCGCGCCCGGGCGGTCCGGGCCCATTCAGCCGCCCGCTCAGGCGTACGGTGGGCCGACGCCACGGTCATCTCGTAGGGCACCTTGAACTTCTTTAACACGGCCGCGGCAGCCTCCATGACGTTGAGGTCGGAGTCGCTGCCCATCACGATCCCCACCAGGGACTGCTGCTGGAAGCGCCGCAGGGCTTTAAGGCCGATATCCTTGCGAAAATGCACCTTGTTCCAGCGGATCTTGTCGACTGCCGCATAAGCGCGTTTGATGGCGTCTTCGACGCCGTCGCCGATGGCGGTGACCCCCAGAACGCGCCCGCCGTTGGCGACAATCTGCTTGCCCTTGGCGCCGGTGCCGGCGTGGAAGACCACCACGTCCTTCATCCGGCGCGCCTTGTCCAAACCGTTGATGGGAATCCCCTTGCCGTATTTGCCGGGATAGCCTCCCGAGGCCATGACCACACACACCGTCGCCCGCGAATCGATTTCGAGCAGGCACTGGTCCAAACGCTCCTCGATGATCGCCAGCATGATCGGCACGATGTCGCTTTTCAGCCGCATCAACAGGGGCTGGGCCTCGGGATCGCCCAGGCGGGCGTTGAATTCCAGCACGCCGATCTTGTCGCCGTCGATCATCAGCCCGGCGTAAAGGAACCCCTTGTAGGGCCGGCCCTCGGCCGCCATGCCCCGCACCGTGGGAATCATGACCTCGTCCATGATACGGCGGTGGAAGTAGCGGTCCACGATGGGCGCCGGCGAGTAGGCCCCCATGCCGCCGGTGTTGGGTCCTTGGTCGTCGTCGAAGACCGGCTTGTGATCTTGGGAGGAAGGCAGCGGCAGCACGGTCTTGCCGTCGGTAAAAGCAATGAAGGACGCCTCTTCGCCCACCAGGCACTCCTCCACCACACACTTGTCCCCGGCCGACCCGAACTCCTTCTTGACCATGATGCGCTCCAGGGCGTCGAGCGCTTCCTCGACCTTCTGGCAGACGATAACGCCTTTGCCGGCCGCCAGTCCGTCCGCTTTAACCACGATGGGGGCGCCCGTCTTGCGGACATAGGCACGCGCCTTGGTGACACTGGTGAAGGTCTCGCCCCTGGCGGTGGGAACACCGTATTTCTCCATGACGTACTTGGAAAACGACTTGCTGGACTCGATCTCGGCAGCTTTCTGGCTGGCACCGAAAACCTTGAGGCCTTCGGCCTGGAAGCGGTCGACAACCCCCATGGAAAGCGGACCTTCCGGGCCGACCACGGTGAGGTCGATGCGCTTTTTGAGCGCAAAGGCCAGCAGAGCGTCCACATCTTCGGCATCGATGGGCACGCAGGTGGCCAGCGACGTCATGCCGGCATTGCCGGGCGCACAGAAAATCTTCTTAACCAGCGGACTCTGGGCAATTTTCCAGACGTAGGCATGTTCTCTTCCGCCACTTCCGATCACCAGGACTTTCATAAAGACCTCCCCCCTTTTGAATTTGTGGACACGCGTCTATGTATTCGACCGGCGGCGATGCTGGCGGCCCTCGCCGCGGGCTCGGATTGATGGCGCCGATGAGGATTTCAGGAAACCGGTCGTCGATCAGAGCGCCCTTCCAGACTCAGTTCGATCAGGCGATCCAAAAGACGTGTAAAATCCAGGCCGGCGGCAGCGGCCGCCTGGGGAAACAGGCTGGTGGCCGTCATGCCGGGTATCGTGTTGGTCTCCAGGATAAAAATAGCCTCGCCCTGGATGATCATGTCCGTGCGGCTGTAGCCCCGGCAATACAGCGCTTCATGCGCCTTGACCGCCATCGCCTGGGCCCGCTCGGTCAGGGTCTCGTTGATCCGCGCCGGACAGATTTCGGTCGTCTCACCGGCTTGGTACTTGGCCTCATAGTTGAAGAAGGAATGCTTCTCCCCGGGTATGATCTCGATCAACGGCAGGGCTTCGGGGTCGTCGTTGCCCAGAACCCCTCCCGTGACCTCGGTGCCCTCGATGTACTTTTCCAGCAGCACCAACCGGTCGTAGCGGAAGGCGTCCTCCACGGCCTGGCGCAGCGCTTCGGGTGTCTGCGCGATGGCGATACCGATGCTGGAGCCGCCCTCCACCGGCTTGACCACGATGGGCAGTTCCAGATGCTGGATGCACCCCCCCAGCTCCGGCAGGGGGCCGCGCTTGACGACGCAGTAGGGCGGCACGCTCAGACCGGCTTCGGCGTAGAGCCGTTTGGCGGCCAGCTTGTTCATGGCCACGGCCGACCCGATCACACCGGCGCCCTGATAGGGAATATCGAGAAGATCGAGCATGCCCTGAACCGTACCGTCCTCGCCAAAAGGCCCGTGTAAAATGATCAGGGCCGCATCGATGGAGGCCGCATCCGCCATCAACTGGGGCAGATCCGTCTTGGGATCATAGCGGACCACGTCATAACGCGATTTATCCAGGGCCGCATAAACCTGCTCGCCGCTGTTGAGCGAGACTTCGCGTTCCGAAGAAATACCACCCGCCAGTAAGGCAATCGTTCGTTTTTTCATGGTTGCGCTTCCTTTGTCGGGTATGAAGGGGATGACCGCCGATCAGCGACCGGGGCGGTGGAATTCGGCACCTTTAGGGGGCACCTCTGGTCGTGTATCAAAAATGCGGGCGGGTGTGCAAGGGTATTGGGCCGGCCTCAGACCTCAGGGGACCTTGAAAATTTTCTGTTTGGCCTGTTCGTATTCATCCAGCGTGATCAGTCCGCTCTTGAGGAGACGGGCCAGCTCGGTCAGTTCGTGTACCTGGTTGTCACCCGACCATTCC